>NZ_JBIMEV010000012.1:0-108184 GCF_051262595.1 Salipaludibacillus sp. CF4.18 | reverse complement strand
GTTATCACTAGTCCCTCTTATTTCTAGTTATGCAGATTCTTGCTTTTCTCTTCTCTTTTTCAGAAACAGTTCCCGACGTTTTTTCATCCCCTTCGTTATATAGCCACCTTTGAAATTCCGAGGCTCATAAGAAGCGACAAATGCCTTCTCTTCATATTGATCAATTAATCGATAGAACTCTTTTTCACGATCTCTTCTAGATGTACAATAGAGTAAATATCTATCGGCATCGATTCCCTCGACAGAAGAAGTAGATACACTAAATCCAACTTCACGAAGTCTATTTATTAATTCCTGGTTCTTTCTTGGAATGTTTGCTTCAATGGATACATAACCAATAGCCAGTTTTTCTTCAATTAATGCTCCTAAATATAAACCAACACCAAAACCTAATGCATAGGCTCCCATATTGTAATAATTTGATAAGTCACTTAAAACGATTCCTATTGCAACCACGTAAATCATACCTTCTAAAATACCAAGTCCAGAAGCCTTACCTTTTTGAGACTTTACCATCATTATCGTACGCAACGTGAAGATTGGCACATACAAAAGTTGTGCTAAAAATATTAACAATGCTTCTAATAACATAACATCCACCTCTTTCTAATTCCAAATATATTCTATACAGAGAATAGAGAAAAAGATATAGTTTTTATAAAAAAGTTTTCGAGAAATTTTGGCAACGATTTTTCTGTCTTTTTTTAAAGGTTATTTTTCATCAAAATATTTCTATTTTTGGTGGAGCTGTTTACCTGCTACTTTCTCAATTAGAGATGGAAATAGCTGATAGAGTTTCGAACCTATCCCCATCCACAAAGGTAAATTAAGTTCTCTTTTAGGTTTATCTATGAGTCGAACTATTTTATAAGCAACAACATAAGGATCAAGCATGAATTTCTTCACACTTTTTTCATACTGTCCGGTTTTATCTGCATGCTCAAAAAAAGCAGTTTGGACAGGGCCCGGATTCACAACACTAACGTAGATCGGCTTATCATGAAGTTCCATTCTTAAGGCATTAGCAAAACCCAACACCGCGTGTTTACTAGCTGAATATGCACTTGATTTCGGTGTAGCCAGTTTTCCTGCTTGTGAACCGATAAAAATTATTTGTCCAAAACCTTTTTCAAGCATATAAGGAAGAACTGCTTTCGTACAGGCAATCGTTCCTAAAACGTTTACCCTAAACATTGCTTCAATATCATTTATATCCGCATCCTCTACAAGATCAAATTTGGCGAAGCCTGCATTGTTAATTAATGTCGTTATCATCCCAATATTTTCATAAATGTGCTGGAAAGTATAGTGGATATCTTCTGTATTAGACACATCCAATTTATAAAAAGGGACTGTTATTCCTGTTTCATCAAAAATAGCTTCGGCTACTTTTTTTAACTTATCCTCTGATCTGGCTAGCAAAATTGGAGTGCCGCCTCTTCTCGCAACCTCAAATGCCATCTCTTCACCTATTCCTCCCGAAGCTCCTGAGATAGCTACTAGTTCATCTAAAAGTTTCTTTGTCACGCAGACAACATCCTTTCTTATATTCAAGTTGGTTATATTATAATTGTCAATTCAACGTTAGTCGAAAATAATATATTATTTCAAGTTGACATACTTCTTAAGCACATCCATAATAAGGAGAATTTAAATAATCAGAAAGTTTAGAAAAGGTGGAATCTTAATGACATTGAATATTACAATGATTGGTGCTGGTTCTATGGCTGAGGCACTAATCGGTGGTTGGGTAAAAGATAGCAAGGTCTCCCCTGACAGCATTATGGTCACTAACTATAGCAATGATTTTAAACTTCAAGAGCTTAAAAAGAAATACGGTATTTCAATATCTAGATCGGTAGATAAACTCTCCGAACATGCTGATGTTGTTTTCTTAGCATGTAAACCAAAAGATTGGGAAAAAGCCTTAGATCCCTTTCGATTTACCATGAAGCAAGGTACTCCATTAGTGTCCGTGATGGCAGGAGTAACCATACAATCCATGGAAAATTTCTTTGGGGATCATGCTATCCCAGTCATAAGAAGTATTCCAAATACTTCTGCCATCGTTCAAGCCTCGATGACTCCTTATTCAATCGGAAAGTGGATCAGCCTAGAAAACAAAAAAGCAGTAACGCATTTGCTTCAATTTGTTGGACAAATCGCAGAAGTACCTGAAGAGAAGATTGACGCGATGACTGCTTTAACAGGTACTGGACCCGCTTATATTTATTATCTAATGGAATCAATGGAAAAAGCCGCCGAGAAAATTGGCATCGATCCAGA
The DNA here is from genome assembly GCF_051262595.1 of Salipaludibacillus sp. CF4.18. Lineage (NCBI taxonomy): Bacteria > Bacillati > Bacillota > Bacilli > Caryophanales > Bacillaceae > Salipaludibacillus > Salipaludibacillus sp. CF4.18. The sequence continues at coordinate 105,898 of NZ_JBIMEV010000012.1, read as the reverse complement.
ATTGGCTCGTCACCTTGTTTCGCAAACATTACTAGGCGCTAGTATTCGGGTGCAAGAAAACGTGTTCTCCCCAAAGTCACTTTATGAGCAAATCATGAGTCCGGGTGGAACAACAGAAGCAGGATTTAACGTACTGAAGGAACGCGGCGTTCAAGATGCTATGGTCGAATGCATTGAGAAAGCTTATGAACGTTCACAAGAGTTGGGGAATAAGTGAAACCAAAGTAAAGGCTGGAAAAACGAACTCTAGGCGAATTCAAAGCAACAATCTAAAAGAAACATCTTTTATTTAAATGAGCATCACCACCTCCAATGATGAAAACATTGGAGGTTTCTTCTTTTATCCCATTCAAGTAAAATTGAAGAGTATTTGACTATTACACAATCAAATGACCTTCGGAGGAAATTATAATGACAGAAGAAAAACCGCAAAAAATCTGGAAACATACATTGCATAAGATTGTAGAAAGCACTCTTTTCATCAGCATCATTATCACGTTAATAGTAATAAATGCAATTATAGTAGGCTTAGAAACCTATCCTACTATTTATGAGGAATACAGCTCTTGGTTTTGGGCCGCTGATACTGTTCTTCTATGGATTTTCACAGTCGAAATAGCTTTAAGGTTACTGGCAGCGCCAAGTCTAAAACAGTTTTTTAAAAACAATTGGAACTGGTTTGATTTCCTCATAGTTGGTGCCAGTCATTTATTTATAGGGGCACACTTTGTCACCGTCTTAAGGGTCTTACGTGTTTTGAGAGTATTCCGTGCTATTTCTGTCATACCATCACTAAGAAAACTAGTAGATGCCTTGTTAATGACTATTCCGGCTTTAGGTAACATCCTGTTATTGATGGGAATTATCTTTTATATTTTTGCAGTCATCGGAACAATGCTTTTTCAACAAGTCGCGCCTGAATACTTCGGAAGTTTACAATTATCACTTCTTACCCTTTTCCAGGTAGTCACTCTGGAATCTTGGGCAAGCCAGGTTATGAGGCCTATTTTTGCGGAGCTCCCATGGTCGTGGGTCTATTTTGTGAGTTTTGTATTAGTCGGCACCTTTGTTGTCTTTAATTTGTTTATAGGCGTTATTGTTAACAACGTAGATAAGGCAGAGAATAATGAAGAAGAAACAGAAGACACACATGCAGAAGTGAAAGAATTACGTAAAGAAGTAAAAGAGCTCACAGAACTAATTAAAACCGAATTCTCCAAAAAGTAAAGATGCCCTCATTTCAATATCTGATCGTTCATTTGAAAAATAAGCATTCTTTTAGAAAATACCCTTAAAGCATTTCCAAATTTTTTTAGTAAAAACCAATAATTTTTTATAAATTATCTTGCTAAAAAGAACATTATTTTTATTCAAGAATAATGTTCCTCTATAGAGAATATGCTCTCTGACAATGCATCCAACAACTATGAAATCGGCGTATTTCCACGGTATATAAGCAAAATTGATATAATATTCCGTTTATTAAGGATGAAGAAAATATACCCAATAAGGATCGATTGTCAGATTATCTAACGAAAATTATTTCCTTCTAGCTATTCCATGATATAGTATGAAAAACGATGGAGAAGGAAGGGGTTCCTTTGGCATTTTCGTACAAAGACAAAAAAGTTATAGGAATAGGTATTGTCAGTGAGTTAACTGGTTTATCTGAACGCAAAATTCGATACTATGAAGAAAGAAAACTTATATTTCCTGATCGAAGTAAAGGTGGTACGCGAAAGTATTCATTTGATGATGTAGAAAGACTCGTAGATATTGCGAATAAAATGGAAGATGGTATGCAGACTTTTGAGATTCGCCGCGAAGAAATGAAGAAAACAGATGTTCGTGATAAAATGCTACGTGGACAATTAAATGCTGCATTTAAAATCAGAAAATAGTTTGTGCTCTGAAAAATGTGACAATGTTTTGGGTTTTCATACACTGTTTTTAGCAAGATTTTTAGTATCATTCAGCAAAATTCATTTTCATGGAATAATAGTATTTATTCTTTATAGAATTTTCGATTCAGAAAAGCTGGGATTAACTTTTAAAAAAACTGAATAAAAAGAACATTGTGGTTTTCACAATGTTCTTTTTATGTTCCTTCTTTACTTAGGACATTTGTCCGGTCATGCTCGGGAAAGGGATCACGTCTGCTGGTGATGTTTTCATTTGATAGCTATAACATTTATAACCCTCTTCATTGCGTTTCATAAATGTTTTTTTAGTTATTGGTCGCAGTGCTCCCCAGATAAGGGTTTCTGGCTGTTCCCACGAATGACATGCAATAATTTCTTGTTTAAAATAATAGGAGTAGCCCGAGATATAGTTTTTACAAATGTACCGAACTGTTTGTTTACTATGCACGCCTGATCACCTCTGAACTAGTATGTCATAAAATTAAAATAAATAAACGTTGTCATCATAGAATTGAAAAAACAGGCGTGTAAGCGATATCATTTCATTTGACTTTTCAACATTATTTGTCTACTATAATATAAGAGAGTATCAAAAAGGTTTGAATGATGTTAGCTAGGAGAAGGTCAAATCTTACCAAGGAAAGTGTGCATGAATTTGCAAAATTTAGAAGATGGAAAAATATTGAGTCACCCTATTCATACTTTAATATTGCCAGCTGAAGAGGTTGCTCATGTTCAGCCTGACAATAACTTAGAGCACGCCTTACTAGTCCTGGTAAAATCAGGCTATACCGCAATACCAGTTTTAGATGCAACTTTTAAACTAAGTGGATTAATAAGTAAAGCACAAATATTGGATTCAATATTAGGAATGGAACGAATTGAACTGGAAAAATTAGATCAATGGAAAGTTAAAGATGTTATGACAACAGATATTGCTTGTGTCGATGAAGACATATCATTTGAACGAGTTTTATCATACTCCATTAATCATCCCTTTGTATGTATTGAAAACGAACATAAAGCCTTTCTTGGCATCATTCCAAGAAGTAAAATCTTAGCGTACCTTAATGGATATTTTCATGAACAAAGAAAGCTAGAACGTCCGTAATTAAGTTATGTGCCGAACTGAAACCTAGTTCGGTCTTTTTTGTGTTAAATTCTATTTCGACATTAAAGGACCTCACATCATTCACGTTATGTGAATGATGTGAGGTCCTTACTTATGAATGCTATATCATTTCCACAACTAAATTTAATTCATAAATTTAGTTAACTGTTTTTCCCTATCAGAAAACATCCCTTTTAACATAAGGTTTACAATGAAAGGAGGCACGAATGATTCATATTCTACTCGATCAATCATCTTTGTTTTATTAGGACCTAGCTCTTTAAATGCATGCACATGGCGCCAAGTTTTGAATGGAAAAGGTAATTTTTCTCCTTCATCCATAAAATAAGCTTCTGGAACTACTTTAGTAATCTTCCCTTTCCAGTGTAGCCGCAGCAGAATAAAATCTAAACGAAGATGTACCGAAGCTCCTTCTTTTACATCTTTATCTCCAAGAATATCTATCTTTGGAAAGGCAGTAATACTAGCTAAATTCTCATTCGTCTGAAAAAATGACCAAACCTCCGAAATCGAACGTGGAAGCTCAGTTTTATAATAAAAAGTATGACGAAACATAGACACCCTCTTTTCCTGCTATTTACGCATAAACATTCACGAGTAAGCCGCGTATTTCTCCAACCATATTCAGAATATCTAACCCTTTTTTTTGTTCATTAAGAACAGCGTCCGTTAAATTCAAGAGTTTTTGGTCCACTTCTCTTACAATTTTATAAACTTTAGTCCTTCCTCGTCTATTAAAACCTTTTCGCTCCTCCAGACTCAATCCTAGTTTAACAGCATCATCCATAAACTCTTTAACCAATTGCTTGTACTTTCGAAGTTCATCTATTGTTCTCGATTCAGATAACGTCTTTCCCTGATCATCTATCTTAGTCAGCAGCTCATTCAATTTTTCATACTGAGCGTTATTACGACCTTGTTTCATAATTTCTTGAAAAGAAACCTTCGCCTCCGTAATGGCTTTTTTTTGATCTATCTTATTTAAACTGGCTCGTCCAACACGTTGCACATCCATTTTAGAATTCTCCTCTTTAAGTGGTTCTCGTTTCTTCATTATATAAAATTTTTATTAAATTAGATAGAGACCATCTTGTATATATCCTATCAGTTTCTTTGAATATCATGAACTTTATTCTATTTACAAAGTAAACTTTTTGGAAGGGTTTCTTCAATAAATCTTTATCAAAATCTTAAAGAAGCATTCAGTTGCATTGTATTTTAATCGTATCCTATCAGCTACCTTCTATTGCAACCTACTTTACAAATAAAAGAAAGACTACCGAGGCAGCCTTTCTTAGTCGAATTCTACTGTAATAATTGAAGAACACCTTGTGGCAGCTGATTGGCTTGAGCAAGCATTGCTGTTGCTGATTGATTAAGAATATTGTTCCGAGTAAATTCCGTCATTTCAAGGGCCATATCTGCATCACGAATACGAGACTCTGCACTCGATAGATTTTCATGGGTCACTTGAAGATTATTTATTGTATGCTCCATTCGGTTTTGTAAAGCACCTAGTTGCGCGCGAGTATCAGATACATAACTAATTGCTCTGTCCAAAACAGATATAGGGTCTTCGCCTTTTGCATATTCATCTTCATTTGCAATATTAATGTCTTTAATAGTGGTGGTAGTAAACTCTTCGTTTGTACCTAAGATATCAGAACTCATTTCTGGTATATTTATCTCAACGTTCTGACCTGAATTGGCTCCAATTTGAAAGAATAAATTATTATCATTACCATCTAATAGAGTTCGTGTGTTAAATTCTGTCTTGTCGGAAATGCTGTCTATTTCTTTCACTAATTCATCAATTTCTTTTTGAATTTGCTCTCTGTCTTCTTGTGTATTTGTATCGTTAGCACCCTGTACAGCTAACTCTCTCATTCTTTGTAACATCGAGTGAACTTCAGTCAATGCGCCTTCTGCAGTTTGGATAAGAGATATACCGTCCATCGCATTTCTTTCTGCTTGTTTTAAACCACGGATCTGAGACCGCATTTTTTCAGAGATTGCAAGCCCAGCCGCATCATCAGCAGCACGATTTATTCTTAAACCAGAAGAAAGTTTCTCTAAGTTTTTTGATGTAGCGTTTTGATTTTGGTTCAAGTTCCTGTATGCATTTAGAGCTTGTATATTATTATTGATTTTCATTACGTGAGCACCCCTTAAATTTATTCGTACTTAATATTTTGTTCATAAGCACTATTTTTCATCTTCAATGTTTTCTGAGAAGGGTCATCGTTTGACTTTAATGCCTTCGCCCAGGCTTCACTTAATGAATCAATAGTTGTGATTACTTCATCAATAATGGTTGTGTCTTTTTTAAAATTTGCTGTAACAAGTCTATCTGCCAAATAATTATAGAGTGCATCTAACTGATCTGCTATTATCCCAGCTTCATAGTTAATCCCCGCCCCTAATCGTTGGAAGATATCGTTTGTTTTTTGAAGTTTTTCATTAGCGACAAAATAGTTTTTTTCATCTATAGCTTGCTTCGCATCTTCCAGATTATTTAGGCAGGCTTCATACAGAAGTGCCGTAATTTCCTGAGGAGATTTTTTATGTAAAGCTTCTTTTGAAATCAATTCGTTCACCTCCATGAAAACATCGCCACATCCATGTATGTTTTCGTATCCATCCGTGTCTCTAATAGTATTATCGGTTACTTCCTATAAATAATTAATAGTTTCTTTCCATTTCTTCTATGAGTAATAACATTTCAGCAATAACCGCGTACAGCTGAGGAGGGATATTGTCTCCCAAATCCAAATCCAATAAATTTTCAAGTAGCATCGTGTCCTCTTCCAGGTGGATATTGTTCTCCTTGGCAAGATCAATAATTTTTTGAGCAACATATCCTTTCCCCTGAGCAACAATTTGAGGTTCCTCTCCATTCGCTTCATCATAACGAATGACCGCTGCAGAAGGACCATTTAATTTTCGCCGATTTACATGATTAAAATGCTTCGAGATCATCATATTTTAAAGTCAAATCCTTCCTTAGTCATAAACGGCAGCATTGGAGTTTCTTCTTGCGGCGTCTCGGCCGGTTTTTTCGCTTCTTCTGCTGGTGACATTGTACTCGTTTTAATAGCATTGATATGGAAACCAACCTCTTTAAGGTTTTCTAGATATTTTTGACCTATTGCTTCCGCTTTCTCGTTGAAATCCTGGGAATCATTTTTTAACGTCACATTCAGTGTTCGATCAGAAACGTTCAAGGAAATTCCTAACGCCCCAAGTTTCTTCGTTTCAATATGGAAATAAAGGTTACAATTCTCCCAATCTACTTGTTCTCCTTCATTTCTAGAATTCACAAATACTTGTAAATTCTCGGCTTCTCCTTTTAACATGATGGGTATTTGAAGCATTAACGTATGCATGTTTTGCTGAGAATCACTTCGACTGATTAATTGCTGTCCTGCCAAATGTTGAAGTGTTTGCTGAGCCTGCTGGTGGCTTCGGCTTCCTTCCTCTTCCCCTTTTGCCAACTGCATTAAAATAGATTTCATGTTTCGTTGCTGTAAATCTGGCGGAACTTCTTTTCCTGCCGCCAACAATTGTGCAAGCTCCGTTTCCCGGTTCATCCCCATCGCTCTCACGCCTTCAAATACTTGACGTCCCGATCCTTCTTGCGTCACGAAAGACCGAGAAACGTGGTCCATATGTTGTGATAATCTATGCACAGTAGGTTGTGGTTGTCTCCATTCTTGTTCTTGCGTTAAAAAGTGTTGCACGCGTTGATTCGATGGTTTAAATTGCATCGCATCCATCGTTTGTTGCACACTTCTCACTAATTGCCTTGCTTCCTGATAATTCCCTTTTGCCAACAAATTTTTCGCTTGAGCAAGATCACTGCTAGCTCCTAACATTTTTCTTTCTGTCTTCATATCCGCAAAAAGCATCCAGTCATTTTTCATAATTGACCGATCCAACTGTTGGATAACATTCTCAAGCATCGGTCTAGTTTGTTGAACTGAATTTTGCCGGAATTGTTGTATCATTGTGTCGATTCGACCCAATTGTTTTGACATATCACGTTGAAATTCCTTGAATTGATCTGTTGCTTGCGCTAGACGTTCAGTTACTTCTGTAACGAGAAAACTTTTTGATGATATTGGAGAAGACTGTAAAAAATCATTTTTCATATATTGTTGCATCTCTGTTTTAGAATCGGTTATTAATTGAGCTTGTCCTTCTTTTGGAATGGATTGTTCCACTTGTTGAAGAGTTTCTACCATTATTTGTCTTGCCTTTAGCTCTCTCCCTGATTCAAGACGGTCCGTTGCTTGTAACATCCCTTGATTTAATTGTTGGGTGGATTGAGCAGAAAGGCTCGCCTGTGGCATCTCTGACTTAACCGTTGCAATTGCTTTTGATAAGTCAGATTCATTTTCAATCATTCCGAGCCAATTGGTAACTGTAGGTATACTTTGTTGCACTTGGTTAGTTGAGTGTGTTTGATTACTTAGAGATGTTTTCTGTAGCTGCTGAGTTAATTGAAGCATTCGATCTGCCGCTGCTTCCCTTCCTGCTTTCGCTTGCGTAACAATCATTTCCCGAAGTGCTTGATTTACCTCTAGACGCAATTTTAGGTCACCAGTTTGCTGAACAACTTGCTGCAATTGCTCGATCGATTGCCGCACATTTTGTCCCGATTGCAAACTGCTGCGAACATTGTCTATTGCGCGTATAACTGCTTCTCTCGAAGGCACCCTGTTAGCTTCCCTCAATGATCCAGTCTGAGTAACAGGCTCTCTATTCACAGATTTAGTCATCTCTTTTATCTGGTCCGTTACTTTGGGTCCGTGTAAAGCTTCATGCACCGCCCGAAGTTGAGAAGAACTCGGTTCCAATCTTTTTTGTGCCATCATTTCAATCGTTTGACCTCGTTCTTTTTGCGTTCCACGTCCAGATTCTACATACTGTTTCAGGTCATTCGCTGATTCTTTCGTTAAAGGTACCCCTCGATCTAGCAGCTTTTGTGTTGATTGTACAAGTTCCTTACTAGGTTCCTTATGTCCTAGATCCCGTAATACGCGCTCAGCAGATTGTCCACTAGGGTTGTTTGTTGCCGTCCCTTTTGATTGCCCAGTATCAGCCTGAACCTCTTTTACTTTTATTCCGTCATTTGATTTTTCTTGGACTTGGATATTAATTCGATCGTTTTCAGGAACTTTCCCTTCAAACTTTGCGCGAACCTCTTGTCCTCGAATCGATAAAACAGCTTCCCGATCAGATATTCTTGATTCCACTCTTGCTTTATATATATCGCCTTCTCTTAATTGAGCAGGACGTTCGTTTCCTTTTGTTTGTATATTCAATGGTTGATTTTGTATTTCCATGGGTGATTCTCCTCCCAATACATCTCTACTTTCATATACATTATCGGTTTATAGGTGCAGGATGTTAAGACAATATAAGAAATCTGTAACTAGCCAAATCCACGTAAGAAAAACGGCATAGCCGTCTTTTATAAATTCTTATCTCACAAAAAAACGTCAACAGTTATTCTGTAGACGTTTTTGCTAATTCTCTTCTTCTTTATTAAATAAATCATTACGTAAAAAATCCTTTTCCAGACTTGTTCCCCGTCTCTTTCTGTCTCGTAATTGATCGCTTCGATCTGATTTTCCTATTTGGGTTCCTTTTAATAATGCACTCTCACCGTACTTATTTCTCAAGGCATCGACTATTCCGTTTAATTTGTCCTCTTTTTCCTCTTTATCATAGGCAAATAAATCTAATTGTTTATATGCTGATCCTTTTTCAACTAAATCCATTCCAGTCACACCTAACAACCGTATCGGATCTCCATTCCAATATTTCACCCATAACTCCCATGCGGCTGTAAAGATATCATCGTGCGAATGAACCGGATAAATAAGCTTATGTGACCTTGTTATCGTATTGTGATCATGGTAACGAATCGTCAATTGAATATTACCGGCATAAACATTTTTTCTCCGTAAACGACGTCCAACAGAATCGGAAAGGTTCATGATTACTTTTCGGACAAGAGCTTGACTCGTTGTGTCTTTTGGTAATGTTGTGGAGTTCCCGATGCTTTTAAATTCATTCACAGAATCCGGATCCACAGGACGATCATCAATTCCATAGGCTTTTTCGTAAATTCGCATTCCGCCTATTCCTAGTTTCCGTTGAAGCTTTTCCGGATCTGCGTTGGCAATATCACCAATTGTATAAATACCCATTTTTTCTAATTTCTCTGAAGTTTTACCGCCAACTCCATGCATTTCTATCGTTTTCAACGGCCACAGAATAGAGCTGACTTCCCGCTTTCGTAAAATGGTGATTCCCATCGGTTTTTTCATATCACTAGCCATTTTAGCCAGGAATTTATTTGGGGCTATACCAATACTACTGGGAAGCGCTAATTCTTTTTTTATGCGAACTTGGATATGTTTTGCTAGTTCTAGTGCTTCTAAGGAAATATTTGCGTCAGTTACATCCATATAACCCTCATCAATGGAGACTGGTTCTACTAACGGTGTGTACTCATATAATAGTTGAAACATTTGTTTAGAAGCCTGACGATACCGGTCAAAATTTGGTTCCCGTACAATAAGTTCGGGACACTTCTTTAATGCTTCCCAAAGAGGCATCGGCGGTTTAACTCCTCTTGCTCTTGCCTCGTAACTGGCCGTCACAACAATCCCTCTTCTTTCTTTAGCATTTCCCGCAATGGCTAAAGGCTTACCTAAAAGCTTTGGGTCATAAGCTGCTTCTACAGAGGCGTAAAAACTATTCATATCGACATGAAAAAGCACTCTTCCTTTAGCCATTATCTGACACCCGCTCTCAATAAATCTCTCTTTCTATTTTGCCTCTTTTGAACAAATAAATCAACGAACAAACGTTTCCAAAAAAATAAAAACCTCACTCCTTAGTAAACAGAGTTGGCTTTCCATTTTTACACATATGAACGTTTATTTCTTTTCTTCCAGTTATAATATGTGTTATTATAATGATTAATATAGTTGAGAGGTGGTCAGAACTATGCCGCAATTTGTCAGAAAAACATCCACTTATGATCTGGTTTTAATCCGAGTAGTGGAGGTAGTGACTGATTACGTAAGAAAGGAATGGCCATCACCTACCATACGACAACTTTCATCCAAGATAGGTTATTCCGAGGAAGTAATTCTTGAATCAATAGAATTTGGTACCATCGAGCCTGCCACCCTGTTGCAATAAAGAGAGTGGGGCTCTTTTTTCTTACATCTATTAGTATTCTATTTATCTTTTAAGTTAGTACTATTACTTTTCGTAGCACTCCCAACCCAGTCTACAAACTCTTTGCCATGAAAATGCAGATTAAATTCTCTGCTGAACTCCGCAACATATTCCATCATGACCGGATCATTGTCCCACTTTTCTTTAATGAAATTTAGTACTTTAAACTCTTTATGTAGCGATTCTTCTCTCTTCTTATCTCCTTTTTCCGTTAATTCAACGTAGGTTACTCGCAGATCTTTTGCGTCCTTTGACATGGATATTATTTCTTTTTTTGCGAGTCTCGTCATCATTTGCATGACTGTGGACCGGTTCCACAACCCTAATGTTGCAATCTCCGAAATAGAAATTTTTTGCTTAGAAAAGATAATCCACATGGCGTGCTGTTCGGCAAAAGTTAAACCTAACTCTTTTGCTTTACATTGCCACTCATCCTCTAATGCTTTTCCTATCCCCCGTACATAATTTAAAATGCGGTGCTCCAGCATTCCTTCGTCCATCTTCTTCCCTTCTTCCTAATGGTATATTACAAGTATCTTACCATATATTTCATAAAAAAAAAGAAAGAGGACATTCTCATAAGCCGATCACTCATCGAACTCCTCTTTGACTGTTATTGCTTTGCGGCCGTTTGGGTAATAGCAACCACTAGTTCTGCAGTTTTCACCAATTCCGTAATCTTAAGTCGTTCATTCGTTGTATGGATTGCTTCATAACCAACTCCTAAATTAATTGTAGGAATCCCAAAACCTGCAAATACATTAGCATCACTGCCGCCTCCACTTTGTTTCAATGTTGACTGCCTTCCTATATTAGAAACCGCCTTTTTTGCAATTTCAACGACCTGTTCGCCTTCCATATGCTTAAAACCTGGATAAATTAGCTGGATATCAACATCTACACTACCACCCATTTCAGTCGCCGCTGTTTCATACGCTTGTTTCATTGCTTGTGCCTGCGCTTCCATTTTCCCGGGAAGCAATGATCTCGCCTCTGCAAGAATCTCAACACGATCACAAACGATGTTTGTTTGACTTCCGCCCTCGATTCGACCGATATTCGCTGTTGTTTCGTCATCAATTCTTCCTAGTGGCATTGCTGCAATTGCTTTAGAGGCTATGGTTATTGCGGAAATACCTTTTTCAGGAGCGACACCTGCGTGAGCTGTTTTTCCGTGTACAACTGCTTTAACTTTTGCTTGAGTTGGTGCAGCCACGATGATCGTTCCAACATCTCCGTCACTATCAAGCGCATAACCATACTTAGCTATGATATCCTCTGCTTTAAAAGCTTTCGCTCCTACCAATCCTGATTCTTCACCAACAGTAATAATAAATTGAATCGTTCCATGCGCAATTTCTTTTTCTTTAATGACACGAACTGCTTCCAGCATCGCTGCTAAGCCAGCTTTATCGTCTGCTCCAAGAATCGTTGAACCATCCGTTTTTATGTAACCGTCTTCTATTAGGGGTTCTATCCCTTTGCCTGGTACTACTGTATCCATATGAGAAGTGAAATAAATTGGATCAACTTGCAAAGTTCCTTCTAACGTGCAAATCAGATTTCCTGCACCATGTCCAGTAATAGCAGTACTTTCATCTTCTTTTACAATCACTCCTAAATTCTCAAATTTATTCTTTAAAACATCTGCAATTTTGCGTTCATAACGGGTTTCCGAATCCACTTTCACCAGTTCTAAAAACTCTTCGATTAATCGTTGTTCATTTACCATCCGTAATTTCCCTCCAATGTGAAAATAGTTTGCTTTGTTATTGTAGCAAACTATTTGATCCCTTCCCAATTATAAAGAAATCTCGGTAGTAAATGCTATTAATAGATTGTATTTTCGGCGCACAGAGAGCCCTGAGTCTATACGTCACTTATAAACAAAACACGTAAAAACTATAAAGGTATATTTCCATGCTTCTTAAGCGGACGAGTTTCTTCTTTATCAGCTAGCATATCTAAACTTTGGATAAGCTTTATTCTAGTCTCCCGCGGATCTATGACATCATCAATCATCCCATTTGCCGCGGCTATATATGGGTTTGCAAATTTCTCCCGATATACTTCTATTTTTTCTTCGCGCGTTTTAGACGGATCATTACTGTCCTTTATCTCTTTTGCAAATATAATATTTGCCGCGCCATGAGGTCCCATTACAGCAATTTCAGCATTCGGCCAAGCATAAACGATATCAGCACCAATCGCTTTACTGTTAAGCGCAACATAAGCCCCTCCGTAAGCCTTTCTCGTAATCACGGTAATCTTTGGTACAGTCGCTTCAGAATAGGCGTAAAGTATTTTAGCGCCATGACGTATAATCCCTCCGTGCTCTTGTTGTACCCCAGGAAAAAATCCGGTTACATCCTCAAATGTAATAAGAGGGATTTGAAAGCTATCGCAAAAACGTATATGTCTTGCTATTTTATCTGATGAATCAATATCGAGACCACCTGCCATCACTTTCGGCTGATTGGCTATAATCCCTATCGAATATCCTTCCATTCTCGCAAAACCAACCACTGCATTTTTAGCAAAATTTTTATGTACCTCTTTAAACGTGTTAGGATCCACAATCTCTTTAATGATACCTCTTACATCATAGGACTTACTAGGATCCATCGGTACAAGGTCAAGTAGATCAAAAAGAAAGTCGTCTTTTTTCTTAAAAGCTGTTTTAGGAGGTTTTTCACCTTGATGCTGTGGTAAATAACTTAACAATGATCGGACCTCAAGAAGTGCTTCTTCTTCTGTTTTACAGGAAAAATGAGCATTTCCGCTCTTGGCACTATGAACAGATGCTCCGCCTAACTGTTCTGCAGAAATAGTTTCCCCTGTCACTGTTTCGATAACTTTAGGGCCGGTAATAAACATCTGACTCGTATTTTCCACCATAAAAACAAAATCAGTTATAGCCGGCGAATACACTGCTCCGCCTGCGCAAGGTCCCATGATCACTGAAATTTGTGGAATGACTCCAGAATAAATTGCATTTCGGTAAAAAACATGTCCATATCCATCAAGAGAAAGCACTCCTTCTTGAATCCGTGCTCCTCCTGAGTCATTTAATCCAATAAAAGGAGCTTTATTCTGCACAGCTAAATCCATCACTTTTGCAATTTTTTTAGCATGCATTTCACCAAGTGCGCCACCGTAAACCGTGAAATCTTGCGCAAAAAGAAAAATTTTACGCTTATTCACCTGACCATAGCCGGTAACAACACCTTCTCCTGGTGCTGACCCTTTTTTCATGCCATCTTCATCAAATCGGTGTTCCATAAACGGATTTAGTTCCACAAAAGTTCCTTCATCTACGAGTATATCAATGCGTTCTCTTGCAGTGAGCTTTCCTTTATTATGCTGCTTATCTCTTCTGTCATCTCCCCCGCCCATCTCAATTTTTCGCCGCTTATCATATAACTCGTTAATTTTATCGTACATGTCCATATTACTCGCCCCCTTTCTTTGTTTCACAAAGTTCGAGTAATGCGCCATGTGTGCTCTTAGGGTTTAAAAAAGCTATTGGATAGCCTGCAGCACCTTGTTTTGGCACCTCATCAATTAACGACACTCCTTGAGCTTTTAATTGCTCTAACCGCTCCTGAATGTTATCTACTGCCAACGCAATATGATGGACCCCTTCCCCTCTTTTATTTAAAAAATTCTGGATAGGACTGTTATTTCCAAGCGGCTCTAATAGCTCTAATTTCATATTTCCAATCGGTAAAAAGGCTACTTTGACTCCTTGTTCCGGTACTTCAATAATTTCCTGGACTTTAAGTTGAAAATGATTTTCATAAAAAGCTGTCGATTCTTCTAATGAATGGACGGCTATTCCTATATGATCAATTTTTTTGGGCGGATCTATTTTCCCTGTATATTCTCCGCGATGTTTTCTGACAGCTTGTTCTATAAAAGTTTCCACGACTTTTGTAGACGTCCCTGGAGTAAAAATCTTGAGAATGCCTTTTTTTTCAAGTGTTTTGACATCTTCCAGAGGAATAACTCCACCTCCAAAAACTAGAATATCCTCGGCTTCATTTTCTTTCAAAACGTTAAGCACTTCTGGAAAAAGCACATTGTGCGCTCCTGACAAACTCGATAAACCAATGACATCTACATCTTCTTGAATAGCCGCTTTTACGATTTGTTTCGGTGATTGTCTCAGTCCAGTATAAATAACCTCCATTCCTGCATCACGCAGCGCTTGAGAGATAACTAAAGCTCCTCGGTCATGTCCATCTAATCCTGGTTTAGCAATTAATACCCGTATCTTATCCACGATAGACTCCTCCTTGTATTACCCCTGATATTCTCCAAAAACATCTCTAAGGGCATGGCAAATCTCTCCAACCGTTGCATATTCTTTTACCGCTTCTATAATCACGTTCATTAAATTATCTGTGCCTCTTGCAGCTAACCTAAGCTGGCCTAATAATTCTTGTACTTTCTTTTCATTTCGACGATTACGGATAGCGGTCAGACGCTTTAATTGAGCTTCCACAAAAGCTTCGTCTACCTTCATTAAATCCGGTTGTTGTTCGTCTCCAACTTGAAATTTATTGACCCCTACTACAATATCTTCTTGATTTTCCAATCGCTTCTGCGTGTCATAGGCCGCACGATGAATTTCCCTTTGCATGTATTGTTTTTCAACTGCAGCCACAGCCCCGCCCATTTCATCAATTTGTTTAATATATTTTTGTGCTTCTCTTTCAAGATCATCTGTTAATGCCTCAATAAAGTAAGAACCACCTAAAGGATCAACTGTATCGGAAACACCAGTCTCATGAGCAATGATTTGTTGCGTCCTTAATGCGATTCTTGCGGATTCTTCTGTCGGTAGAGATAAAGCCTCGTCTTTTCCATTTGTGTGCAGACTTTGAGTTCCTCCCAGAACAGCAGCGAGCGCTTGAAGAGCAACACGAACGACATTATTTTCCGGTTGTTGAGCCGTTAAAGTAGATCCTGCCACCTGGGTATGAAACCGCAATTGCCAACTTTTCGGTTTTTTTGCATGAAATCTGTTCCTCATTATATTTGCCCACATTCTTCTTGCTGCACGAAACTTCGCAATTTCTTCGAAAAATCCATTATGGCCGTTAAAAAAGAATGCTAATCTTGGTGCAAAACGATCCACATCGAGTCCTGCTGCGATCGCAGCCTCCACATATGCTATTCCATTGGCTAACGTAAAAGCTAACTCCTGGACAGCAGTAGAGCCAGCCTCACGTATATGGTAACCACTGATACTTATCGTATTGAACGCTGGTACATTCTCTGAACAATATGCAAAAATATCGGTTATGAGTCTCATTGATGCTTTAGGAGGATAAATATATGTGCCTCTAGCAATATATTCTTTTAAAATATCATTTTGTATCGTCCCTTGAATTTCTTCTGTCGGAACCCCTTGCTTCTCTGCCACAGCAATATACATTGCCAGTAATACAGCAGCCGGAGCATTAATCGTCATCGAGGTGCTCACTTGGTTCAACGAAATTTGATCAAAGAGCATTTCCATATCCTCTAACGAATCAATCGCTACACCAACTTTTCCTACTTCCCCTAGCGCCATTGGATCATCTGAGTCGTATCCGATTTGAGTCGGTAAATCAAATGCTACCGATAATCCTGTCTGCCCTTGATCTAATAAGTAGCGAAATCGTTTATTCGTTTCTTTGGCTGAACCAAAACCCGCATATTGCCTCATCGTCCAGTGCTTACCGCGATACATCGTTCCACGTATCCCCCTTGTATAAGGAAATTCGCCAGGAAAACCAATTTTATCAATGTAAGCGCTGTCAATTTTACTCGGAAAATGACTTCTATTAACTGTAATATTAGACGAAGTATGGAATGTTTTTTCTCTTTCAGGGCGGTTGATTAACTCTTTTTCGATGCTTTCCAGCCATTTTCGAAGTTCACTTTTTTCCTCTTCCATTGCTTTGTCCTCCTTCACGCCCTACTTTAGTGGTAAAAGAATGATCTGAATATAACATATCATGACTCCCCTTAAGAATGAAGTATTTCTTTTCTTTTTTCAGTCATTCTCATGTTTCCTTTGATTTTCTTTTCATATCTACTTGAAAAATTGCTCATAACACTATAGTATATAAAGGAGAAATGTTAGAGGAGGGAAGAAACATGCCCCGTAAATTTCGAAAAGCAATCGTGTACATGATGATTATTGTCATGTTTTTAGGTACTGTTTTAATGGGAATCTCATTGTAATATTGACATACGAAAGGGCAGCCACAATTGGCTGCCCTTTTTTCTATCTGCTTAAAGCTCCGTTCTCTATTCCTAGCTCTTCCATTGATTTTTCACTGGATGTAACCAAAATTCTTGTACCTAATGGAATCTCTTCAAACAATATTTCCACATCTGCATTTTTTAATCGAATACAGCCATTCGTTACATTATGCCCTATTGAAGAAGGTCTATTTGTCCCGTGAATACCATAAACCCTGCCGTCTGTTTCCTTGGCATCGAAACCAATCCATCGGGTTCCAAGTGGATTTTTCTCATCACCGCCTGGAATATCCATTTTTCGATAATAAGGATTTTTTGCCTTTACACTAGCAGTGAACTCTCCCTGCGGGGTATCCTCACCATTCTTTCCAATTGCTACCTCAAATTGTTGCTTCACTTCTCCATCATCTATAAAGGCAAGCTCGTGAGAAGTTGTGTTTACTATGATATAAGGATCCCCTACAAGAGGATTCTCACCTAACGGCCAAATGGGTGAAATAACATATAGTACAGCAAGAAAGATAGAAAACATCAAGTCTCAGTCCTTTTTACGCTTATTCTCCATCATTTCAATGCTTCTTATTCAACGAAACACTTTATATTCTTTGATTGGTTTAAATTGCTCTTTTATTATTAAGTATTGTTCTAGTTCTCTTACGAGATGTGCAAGAGCAGATCTAGCTTCGAACTCATCCCTTGTTGTAGGTAAGGGCATATTTTTAAAAGATTCCCGAAGTTCTTCAATTTTTTCGATATAAATATGTGCCGTGTTCTTTGGATGTACTCCGTCGGCCAAATCATCCATAAAATCCGCGAGCATATCACCTTGAATAACCTGATAGTCCATAGATGTTAAAAGTGGCATCATTCGTTCAATAATATCCAACTGTTTTTCACGCATTTTAAAATAATGATAATAGACATCTTCATAACGGAGGACATGGTTTTCTAAATTTTGCAAAGCATGATTTTTACCTTTTTGGAGTATCGTGGTGGCTTCTGTAATTTCTTTGCCATCCCAAATGTTATCACCTACACGAATATACGCTGCAAATTCATGAAATATTTTGCCGTAACAGTCTTCGATTTCAGACTGAAGTTTTTCAAGACCCTTTTCTTTACTGGGCATATACAAATTTGCGATTAATGCAATACCAATACCAATTGATATTAGTGCTAATTCATTCAAAAACAATTCAAAACTAAAATCAGATACTGTATATATGTGCATCATAAGTACAAAACTTGTGACTATTCCCTCCTTGACCTTTAACAAAAGCGTCGTAGGAATAAACACTAGTAACACGATTCCTACACTCAAAGGAGTGTAACCAATCGTTTCAAAGATCAACACTGCAAAGGCAATTCCTATTAATGCTGCTAAGAATCTAGCCCAGGATATAGAAATTGATTTACGTCTTGTTTTTTCAATACATAAAACAGTAATAATTCCCGCTGATGCAAAAAAGTCTAATTGAAATGCTTGAGCAATCATGATTGCAATCGATGCCCCAACTGCTGTTTTGACTGTCCGATAACCGATTCTAAACATGTAGTTCACCTGATTTCTACTAAATAAAACAGTTTTATTTTCTATCCGTATTTTTTGTAAGTCTACACTATATATTCTTTTAAAACGATATGTAAAGATTTCTCTGCTGTTAATTAAAAAAAACTTCAGTATCTAAACTGAAGTTTTTGTAATATATGTATATGGTGCGCCTGCCAGGATTCGAACCCGGAACGCGAGAGCCGAAATCTCGTATGATATCCATTTCACTACAGGCGCAAAGGTGCGGAAGAACTTCATCCGCACTATAGGAGTATAGCAACTTCATTCAAAAAAATCAACCATTTCTAACAATTTCTTTAGATTACTCTGCTTTTTCTTCAAACATTTTCTCAAAACGCTCGTTCAATTGTTCTTCGTTATAGCCTAACTCCCCAAGTCTTCCGGCAAAATTCTTTGCCCACAAGGTAAGTCTTTGTGACATTTTGGCAAACTTTTTCGCTTTTTGTCCTTTTTCCTGTTTTGAGCGGTCTTCTGCGTTTGACATAACATTTTCGGAAATAAATAATGCTTTCCAAACGTCCTCTTCTGCAAACTGATCCGCTTGTTCATTAAATGTTTTGATAATCTTTTTATAATAATTTTCAAACTCATCAAATGGAATTTCCTCTTCCATTTTCAAATAAACTTGGATTTGTTTATATAATTCTTCCATCCTAACACTCCTTACCTAGATAAAATTTAATATGTATGAAAAATTCCGTGATAGCGTGCATTTATATGTGAAATCAGTCGACCGGAAATATTATACCACAAAGAAAAGACGGTTTCCACCGTCTCTTCAATAAATTGTTATTTTAAAGGGTTTACTTAAAGTATGTCTCAAATCCCTGTTCGAGTTTTTGGACTACTTCAATTGGTTCATGACCTTCAATTTCATGTCTTTCTAACATCATTTTGATTTCCCCGTCTTTTAAAAGTGCAAAGGAAGGAGATGAAGGAGCATAACCTTTAAAAAAGCTTCTAGCCTTTTCTGTAGCTTCCTTGTCTTGTCCAGCGAACACAGTTAGATAATTATCTGCTTTGATTTCGAAGTTCTTCATATAGGCTGCAGAAGGTCTTGCAATGCCCCCTGCACATCCGCAGACAGAATTTACAAGCACAACGGAAGTTCCTGGCTTATTAAAAACATCTTCTACGTCTTCTGGACTTTCCAGTTGCTGATATCCAGCTTCAATCATATCGTTACGAGCAGCTTGCACTACATCATTCATAAACATTTGAAATTCCACAAGTTACACCCTTTCTATAGTTGGACTGTAATTCTATTTTACATCGTTAGACGGTTGTTTACCAATATATTGTTTGATTATTTATATAGGATGTTCAAAAAGGTAGTTTTTTCACCTTTTTGAACATCCTATATGCAATGAGCGAAACCGCTGCATTGTCTTAGCCTGGAATGGTTTTCTCAGAACAGTCGTGCAGCGTGTGTAGCCTTGAATTTGTTGCTTTGTTATCAAGGAGGCTGAAGCATTGCCCGCGCAAAGCGTCCCCTTATAGCGGATTCGATTCCTTTGATCGAAGCATACAACATTCTCTAAAAATTTATAAATTCTTACCTGTTAAAAAAGTAACAGCAAGTAATGGAAACTTGCTGTCACCTCCGTTATATTATTGTAAAGCTGTTCTTAGTGTTTCAATGTTTTGCTCCATAAGGGAAAAATAATCTTCATCATTTTCGACATCTTCTTCTGTTAGTGCTTCAATGTTATGTAACCATAACTCTTTCGCTCCAACTTCTGTCCGAACTGTTTCGGCAATATCTGTAGGGATGCTCTGTTCAAACATTACGTAATTAATCTTATTAGTATCCATAAAATCGATTACATCCTGAATTTGTTGAATCGACGGTTCGTTTGTTGATGAAAGACCGGAAATAGCAGATTGTTTAATACCATAACGCTCTTCCCAGTACCCGTAACCAGCGTGAGAAACAATAATTGTATCTTGAGTTATTTCATTAGCCATTTGTTGAAAGGAATCATCTAATTCTTCTAACTCCAATTTAAGTTCTTCAAAATTCCCAGTAAATTCTTCTTCCATTTCCGGATTAATTTCCACTAAAGCGTCTTTAATATTTTCTGCAAGCTGGATTGATCGGATTGGATCCAACCAAACATGAGGATCTTCTTCCCCATGAGCATGCTCCGTACTTTCAGTGTCTGTTTCATTATTTTCATGTGCATGATTATTCTCTTCGTTGCTCTCATGTGCATGATTGTTCTCTTCGTTGGTCTCATGTGCATGACTGTTCTCTTCGTTGCTCTCATGTGCGTGATTGTTTTCTTCGTTGTTCTCATGTGCATGATTGTTTTCTTCCTCATGGCTTGCTTCATCATGACTATGATCAAACCCAATTAGATCTATTCCGTCTGAAGCAGCTAGTATTTTCACATCTTGAGAGTCAACCGCATCCTTAATACTATCTGCAAATCCCTCGAAATCTGCACCATTATAAATAAATAAATCCGATTCAGCAATTTCGATCATTTGATTAGCAGTAGGCTCAAACGTATGTGCATCTGCTCCAACTGGGACGATGTTAGTCACATTTACGTGCTCACCGCCGATGCGGTTTGTAAACTCTTCCAGAGGGAATAACGTCGTCATAATCTCTATCGTTTCGGTAGATTCATTTGCTTCGTCTTCCCCATTGTTGTTTGAATTCACAGTGTTTTGGCTATCTCCACAGGCGGATAACATCACTGCTGTAACTAAAAGAACAGAAAAAATAATTATTCGTTTCTTCATTTTCTTCCCCTTTCGTAACTATTACGTTTTGTTTTATTTACAAACAGAAGTATATCGTACAAATTACGATTTGTAAATAATAATGATTACGATTCATGATTAAATATGTATTCCTTATTTCTTAAGTCCAAGAACAATAAAATAACACACAGAAAGATACGCTTCTCGCGCTCATTCTATGCGTTATTAAAACACTCTATTGAATCTTTCAGTTTTTTACATATTCAATGTATTCTCATTCATATTCTCTAATACATATTTAATGTGCCCCATAAATTTACCGGAGATTAAACCATCCAATACACGATGATCTAATGACATGCATAAATTCACCATATGACGAATAGCTATCGCATCATTTTCCAGAACAACTGGACGCTTAACAATCGATTCCACCGAAAGAATCGCTGCTTGAGGTGAGTTTATAATTGGCTGTGATTGAATCGAACCGAAGGAACCTGTGTTATTTAAAGTAAATGTTCCATCTTGCACATCTTCTTGCTTCAATAAATTGTTTCGCGCTTTTTTGGCAATGTCATTCAATTCACGGGCAAGCCCTTTGATGTTCTTTTCATCAGCGTGTTTAATGACAGGCACAAACAATCCGTTATCAGTAGCAACGGCCATGGAAAGATGAACATCCTTATATTGAATGATTTTATCTCCTGCCCATTTCGAATTTACTTCAGGATATTTTTTTAACGCATCTATTGTGGCTTTCATAAAAAACGGTAAAAAAGTTAATTTAATTCCTTCATTTTTTAAAAAATCACCTTTTATTTTTTCCCGATAGCGAACAAGGTTCGTTACATCTACTTCGATCATCATCCATGCATGAGGTGCCTCATGTTTAGATTTGACCATATTTTCAGCAATCGTTTTACGAACCCCACTTACGGGAACCTCGATTACCCTATCGTCAGAAGAAGTAGCTGACTTTTTATAGTTCGAAATTTCAGCGTCAGCAACACTGTCTTTTGCAGACAGTTTAGCAGCGGTTGAAGATTCGGATATTTCGTTTGATTCTGGCGTAAAACCTTTCTCAATAAGCGCAAGCAGATCTTTTCTGGTCACTCTGCCGCCTTTTCCTGAGCCATTGACTTCAGTGAGATCAATACCATGTTCTTGTGATAATCGAAGCACAGCGGGTGAATAACGCTTTTTATGAGAGGAATCTTCAACCTCCTGTAAGGAACTAGTTTGTTCCTGAACAGCATCTGATGTTTTTTTATCCTCAGAGGAGGGACTATCTTCTTCCTGTTTCACAGTTTGTCCTTCTACTTCCATATAACAAATAACTTTCCCAACATCAATTTTTTCATCTTCTTGTGCAATTAATTCTTTAATAACCCCCGTGTATGAGGAAGGAACCTCTGCATTGACTTTGTCCGTCATTACTTCCGCAAGAGGATCATATTTATTCACTTTATCTCCTGGCTTCACAAGCCATTTTGTAATCGTTCCTTCTGTAACACTCTCACCTAATTGAGGCATTGTAATTTCTGTTACCATCTATATAACCTCCTATTCTAGTACTCCGCTAAATCCCGCATAGCTTTTTCCACTTTCTCAGGATTAATCATAAAGTTTTTCTCCAATGGAGGTGCGTAGGCCATTGCAGGAATATCTGCTCCCGCTAATCTTTTTATTGGTGCATCTAATTCAAATAAACAATTCTCAGCAATAATAGCTGCTACTTCACTAATAATGCTTCCCTCTTTGTTATCTTCCGTGATCAAAAGAACTTTACCTGTCTTTTTAGCTGCATTTATAATAGCTTCTTGATCTAAGGGGTAAACTGTTCGAAGATCTAATACATGTGCTTCATATCCATCTTCAGCCAGACTTTCTGCTGCTTGCAATGCAAAATGAACACAAAGACCGTAAGTAATAACTGTGATGTCTTCTCCTTCACGTTTTATATCAGCTTTCCCGATTGGCAGCGTGTAATCCTCGTCTGGTACTTCTCCTTTTATTAATCGGTACGCTCGTTTATGCTCCAAAAATAAGATTGGATCGTCTGAACGAATAGAAGCTTTTAATAAACCCTTCGCGTCATAAGGAGTCGAAGGCATAACTATTTTCAAACCAGGGACATTTGCAAACATCGCTTCAATCGATTGTGAATGATATAGTGCACCATGAACACCACCACCGTAAGGAGCACGGAAAGTAATCGGACACGTCCAATCATTGTTTGACCGATAACGAATCTTCGCTGCTTCTGAAACAATTTGGTTCACTGCGGGCATAATAAAATCTGCAAATTGCATTTCTGCAATAGGACGCAATCCATACATGGCTGCACCAATTGCAACTCCGGCAATTGCTGATTCGGCTAAAGGCGTATCCATCACACGGCTTTCTCCGAACTGATCATAGAGTCCAGCTGTTGCCCTGAAGACTCCCCCGTGTTTTCCAATATCTTCTCCAAGCACAAAGACATTTTCATCTCGTTCCATTTCTTCTTTCATTGCTCTAGTTATTGATTCGATATACGATATTACTGGCATATATAATCACTCCTCTCCGTAAACGTGGTTCATCATCGATTCAGGTTCAGCATAAGGCGCCTTTTCTGCATAATCCGTTGCCTCGTCGATTTCACTACGAAATTTAGCACGAATCGCTTCTTCTTTCTCTTTTGTTAATAAGCCAATTTCAGTTAAATATGCTCCAAAAGTGTGAATCGAATCTTGTTCTTTTGCTGTATCTACTTCTGTTTTTTCACGGTACTTACTATCATCATCATCACTCGAGTGCGGTGTTAAACGGTATGTAACCGTCTCAATAAGCGAAGGCCCTTCACCCTTTACAGCCCGTTCTCTTGCTTTGAAAATCGCTTCATAGACGGCGATAGGATCATTCCCGTCTACTGATTCTCCATGGATACCATATCCTGCTGCGCGATCAGAAACTTTATCAATGTTCAGCTGTTTATCTAGCGGAACTGAGATAGCATATTTATTATTCTCGCACATAAAAATAACCGGAAGATCGTGCACACTGGCAAAATTAATGCCTTCATGAAAATCTCCTTGATTTGAAGAACCTTCTCCGAATGTGGTAAAAGCGACGAAATCTTCTTTTTTCATTTTAGCGGCCAGTCCAAATCCAACTGCATGCGGGACTTGTGTCGTTACAGGGGATGATCCAGTTACAATCCGATTTTTCCTTTGACCAAAATGTCCAGGCATTTGTCGACCTCCTGAATTAGGGTCCTCTGCTCTCGCAAAGTTGGAAAGCATCAAGTCTTTTGCAGTCATTCCAAAATGAAGAACGATCCCCATGTCACGGTAATATGGCAATATATAGTCTTTCGTTTTATCTAATGCCATTGCGGCTCCGACTTGCGCCGCCTCCTGCCCTTGGCAAGATATAACAAAGGGAATTTTCCCTGCGCGGTTTAATAACCACATTCGTTCATCGATCATTCGTGCTAAAAGCATCGTTTCATACATTTTCAAAACTTCTTCATCCGTTAATCCAGCTTTATGGTGTTGAAGTTCACTCATAAGAACTACCTCCCCTTGTTTTTAAAAGTTATCTATTTTTTTGTCGTCTGTTTACATGAGAATCCATTACGCATTCCAATTGTTTTCAACCGTGTATTTCTTTTCCGTCTACCGCCAGCGCAGCTTCTCCCATAATCTCTGATAAACTAGGATGGGGATGAATAGTTGAAGCCACTTCCCAGTGCGTGGCATCCAGGACTTTTGCTAATGCAGCTTCTGAAATCAGATCAGTCACATGCGCACCTATCATATGAACCCCGAGTAAATCCTCTGTTTTAGAATCAGATACAAATTTTACAAAACCTGAGCTATCCCCATTAACAAGCGCCTTGCCAATTGATTTAAACAGGAACTTACCGGTCTTTACTTCAAAGCCACGTTCTATTGCAGTCCGCTCCGTTAACCCGATACTTGCTACTTCTGGAGATGAGTATGTACATTTTGCAACGAACTCTTCTATGACAGGGTGTGCTTCTTCTCCAGCCATGTGTTCAATAGCAGCGATACCTTCATGTGAAGCTACATGAGCTAGTTGTAGTCCACCAATCACGTCACCAATTGCGTATATGTGAGATTCTTTCGTTTGGTATTTTTTATTCACTGCGATGACATCATTTTTCACTTGGATGTCTGTATTCTCTAGACCAATATCCTTTATGTTAGCAGAACGTCCAACAGAGACCAAAGCTTTCTCGGCTTTGACAGTTTTCTTTTTTCCATCGTGTTCGAAAGTTACAAGGACTTGTCCATCTGTTATCGTTACTTCTTCAGATAACACCTTCGCAGCGGTTAAGACGTTGACTCCCTTTTTCTTTAATGCTCGCTCCATCTCTTGAGATATGTCTTCATCTTCTAATGGAAGAATGCGGTCAACATATTCAAGTACCGTAACTTCTACGCCGAAGTCTGCAAACATCGAAGCCCACTCTACTCCAATAACCCCTCCGCCAATGATCGTAATTGTCTCTGGCAGCTTTTCTAAACGAAGAGCACCTTCTGAAGAAAGTATATGTTCTTCATCCATCGTCAAACCTGGAAGTGACTTTGGATGACTTCCGGTTGCAATCAACACATTTTTTGGAATGAGCATGTCATTCTCAGAACCACTATTATTTTCAACTGAAATTGTTCCTGCTGAAGGTGAAAATATTGATGGCCCTAAGATCCTGCCGAATCCTTCAAAAATATCGATTTTACCTTTTTTCATAAGATATTGAACACCTTTATATAGTTGTTCAACAACTGCGGCTTTTCTTTCTTGCACCTTTAAAAAATTCAACGAAGTATTTTCTGTCATAACACCGAACTCTTCTGCATTCTGGACAGTTTTAAATACTTCAGCACTTCGTAATAAAGCTTTACTTGGGATACACCCTTGATGTAAACATGTACCACCGAGTTTTTCTTTTTCTACTACCGCTACCTTCAAACCAAGCTGACTAGCACGTATAGCAGCAACATAACCACCTGTACCAGCTCCTAATATGACCAGATCATATTCTTTAGTCATGATAAACCCCCATTCTTTATTTTGACAAGATAAAAGAATAGTATTGATAAAATATTATATTAACCGAAGTGCAGAGAGATACTAAAAATTCTTATGACCCCTTACACATTCGGTCTTATGATCAATAGAATTCAAAAAAAGATTTGTATTCACTGATTTTACCAATAAATATGATGTTTATACAATGGAATAATCTTTTGTTTCTTCAATTCCTCGTAAAACTCTTAACATACCTGGGATTAAAGCCTGCATTTCATTCTCACCTGGTTTTACAATTACCTTGATAACCATTCTACACGAGAGATGATTTTATAGACAAATTCTTTTCCATAGGCTGTACTAATCCGCCTAAATTCAATGCATCTGTCCCGAAAATTCGTCTCTAAGATCCTTTAACATTAAAGCATTTACTTTGTATGTACCAACTGGAATTGGACGGAGTAGACCACCCCGCCTTCCATTATCTATCCTCTTCCACGACTAAGCACATTCATTTCATTAGATAAGAATTGTCTTCTCGATTTCCTCATTGTTTCAATTCTTTCTTCAGCCATTCGGTTGGCTGCCACGTATGAAGGAATACGGTCACGTTTGGAAATCTCAAATATTTTAGAAATACTATCATAAATTGTTTCAACCTTTTTCATCGCTCTGTCACGATTGTATCCGATTAATTCATCCGCTACGTTTATTACCCCACCCGAATTAATGACATAATCAGGAGCGTAGACAATCCCGTTTGCTTGAATAATATCCCCATGACGATTTTCTTTCAATTGATTATTGGCAGCTCCAGCAATTACTTTCGCTTTTAGTTGAGGAATCGTTTTATCGTTAATCGTTGCCCCTAATGCACAAGGAGAATAAACATCACAATCTACTGAATAAATATCATTAATATCAACTGCTTCGGCACCAAATTCTTCAACTACTCGGTTTACAGCTGCCTTGTTGATATCTGTGACAATAAGCTTTGCTCCTTCTTCATGAAGATGTTTACAAAGATTATAAGCCACATTTCCTACACCTTGTACAGCAACCGTTTTCCCTTCTAATGAATCATCCCCAAATGCCTCCTTAACAGCTGCTTTCATCCCCACGTAAACGCCATATGCAGTCACAGGTGAAGGATTACCAGAAGACCCAAACGCCGGTGAAATACCTGTTACATAATCCGTTTCCTGATATACAAGATCCATATCTTCCACAGTAGTACCGACATCTTCTGCCGTAATGTAACGTCCGTTTAGACCTTGTATAAATCTTCCGAAAGCTCGAAACATCGCTTCATTCTTATCTGTTCTTGGATCACCGATAATTACGGCCTTCCCTCCACCCAAATTAAGTCCTGCCGCCGCATTTTTGTACGTCATCCCCTTTGATAATCGTAAGGCATCTTCAAAGGCAGCTTCTTCAGAATCGTATGTCCACATTC
Source organism: Salipaludibacillus sp. CF4.18 (assembly GCF_051262595.1). NCBI lineage: Bacteria > Bacillati > Bacillota > Bacilli > Caryophanales > Bacillaceae > Salipaludibacillus > Salipaludibacillus sp. CF4.18. The sequence continues at coordinate 78,542 of NZ_JBIMEV010000012.1, read as the reverse complement.
TAGTTCCACCTAAAGCAGGACCTAACGTTGTATCATGAATAGATATAATTGCTTTTAGTCCCGACTCTTTATCTTGACATACGACAACCTGCTCGTAATCATACGATTCCATATACTTAAATAATTCCATTTTATTTTCCCCCTACTAGTATTTTTTGAACTTTTAACAGGATGATGTAAAAATCATTCGCTTTCAAAGCTTTTCTGCAGCATCTATCATTATCATTACCTGTCCGGGTCAATAAAGACGCTTTGCGTTTTATTAAGAATCCACACTTAGCTTTAATGCAATTATTATGCCAACTCTGATTCTGAAGAGAATCGTTCACATAATCTTAAATTCTTCAAAAAAGTTGTGCAAAAAATTGCATTGTCTGCAATAAATTGCACGCAAATTATTGCCTATTTGATTCCATATTTATCAAGTTTATAATAAAGATTTCTAATTGAAATACTTAACATTTTTGCAGTATTTGTTTTATTTCCACTGTTATGATTTAAAGCATTTAATAAAATCTTTTCTTCCTGCTTGTCCATCATGTCTTGCAATGTTTGTTTTTCTTGAAATTCAATATTCACTGGTTCTTGTTGATGATTTGGTTGTATTTCTTCTTTGAACAAAATGGGTAGATGAGCCTCTGTAATGTTTAGCTCGGTGTAGCCCATGTGGATGATTGCCCTACCTAAAATATTTTCTAATTCTCTTATATTACCCGGCCATTCATATTGCATTAGCTTTTCTAACGCTTCCATTGTCATTCCAACTATATTTCTACCGTAATCCTGGTTTAACTTGGAAATTAAATACAAGGATAATTTATATAAATCATTCTTCCGTTCACGTAAGGAGGGAATAAAAATAGGCATTCTATTTAAACGGTAAAATAAATCTGCTCTAAAAGTTTGGTTTATCATCTTCATTTCTATATTTACATTGGTGGCCGCAATAATTCGGACATCAATTGGAATAGGTGTTGTACCACCAACTCGAACAATTTCTTGCTCTTGTAATACACGAAGAAGTTTTGCTTGCATATTAGCAGAAACCTCCCCTATTTCATCAAGAAAGATACTTCCTTGATCCGCCTCTTGAAATAATCCTTTCTTGCCTCCGCGCTTTGCTCCCGAAAATGCCCCGTCTTCATAGCCAAATAATTCACTCTCTAGCAGAGTCTCAGAGATAGCAGCACAATTTACTCGAATAAACTTATTATACTTTCGATTACTTTCATTATGTATCGCATGGGCAAATAACTCTTTACCGGTGCCACTTTCCCCCCTAAGAAGAATAGTAGCAGGTGTTATTGCAGCTAGTTTCGCTTGTTCGATTGCAAATTGAAGTTCAGCAGAATCACCAATAATATCTTTAAAAGTATATTTTGCTTCTAATGTTCGAATAATCCGTTTTGCTTTTTCCAATTTATATGTCAATTCCTGCATTTCAGACATATCATGAATGACTGCTACACTTCCTTTTAATTGATTGTCGACGATAACAGGCGCAACATTTACGATGACATCTTTTCGAAGGGGACCCACTTTCATTTTTGTTCCTCGGATTGCCTCTGTGCGCTTAAGAACTTTCATATGCACACTTTCACCTTCAGAAATATCAGTACTTGCTGGCATCCCTACTACTTGATCCTTGGTTAAACCGGTAATTCTAGTGTAGGCTGGATTAATCATTACCCCTTTACCGCTCTCATCTACCACCGAAATAGCATCATTTGAAGAATGAATAATTGCTTCCAGCATCGTTTGAATACTTTTAAGACTAGTTACTTCTTCCGCCATTTTTTCAATTTCTGTAATATCTTTAAATACCGCCAATGCACCAATTAATTCCTTTCCATTAAACATCGGTACTCTTGTTGTAACAATTGTAAGGTCCTTGGAAATTATCTGTTTGCGGTTCGTTTCTATTTTCTTTGTTTTCAATACTCTCGGTAGCTCGCTAGAACGAAGAATGTTATTAATTTTCACCCCTAATACTTGTTCCTCGCTAAATCCCGTTATTTCTTCTGCTCGTTTATTTAATAATGTGAATTTTTCCTCTATATCTATCGCGATCATTCCATCATGGGTTGACTGCAAAATACTATTTATTTTTTCGTTATGAGTTTTAACTTCTTTAATCAATCCTTCTTTTTCTTCTAATAAATAAAATAGTATCGATGCTATTGAACTTGGAATAACAGTCACAGGTTCATCTTTTACATACTTTTGTATCTCTTCCAATAATTCATAATCACCTGTCGCTTCTATCACCACATCAATAGAAGCAAGTTTTTCCAACGCCACTTTCCATTTTGCAAATAGAGGAATCCCTGCGCTTTCACACTTATATTCACCTTGATAAACAGGATTTTTGTCAACGACACCAATAACCTGTAATTGATTGGTTTTAGCTAAAACTTCTAGAAGAGCAGTCCCTTCCTTACCAACACCAATGATAACAACTTTTTTCATATATATTCAGCTCCTTAAATTATTTCTTTCTGATTAAGGTATGCAATTTTTTTCATTATCCCCCACTACTATACACCAATTTATTCTTTTAAAATATTTACTCAAGAGTTTGCCTAGAAGGAGATAATCAGATAAAATAGATTAGTAAGTGTCTATTAGGAAGGATTGGAACCATGACTATTCAACGATTTATCGCTCTTGTTATTTTACTAATTCCCATTTTCATTGCCGGGTATGGCATTAAATTAATGAGAGATACATTATTTCAAATATTAAACTGGCCATATGGAACACACTACTTACAATTTTTTGTTGGCATTATTGCTTTAGTTGTCGGAGTCTGGTTCATTGGAGGATTTATTCTTCATCGGGACAGAAAAAATAATAAAGTAGCACCGCGCTTTCAAAAAAAAGCGTAAAAAAAAAGAGCCACTCGGCTCTTTTTTTAATGTTTTTTAAGCTATTGAAAAAGTGCTAAAACACTATACAATCATCCTAGTTTGCATGCGTACTTATATTATGTTCAATACGTAACTTGTCAGCAACCATTGCGATAAATTCTGAATTAGTTGGTTTTGCTTTTGATACACTTACAGTGTAACCAAACATTTTAGATATAGAATCAATATTACCGCGACTCCAAGCTACTTCAATCGCATGACGAATAGCCCTTTCCACTCTACTGGCAGTAGTGTTAAAATGTTTCGCTATCTCTGGGTAGAGTACTTTAGTAATCGAACCGAGCAATTCAATATCTTTATACACCATCGTAATGGCCTCTCTTAAGTACATATAACCCTTGATATGTGCTGGTACACCGATTTCATGGATAATACTTGTTATACTCGCGTCTAAATTCATCGGTTTATTTTCCCTTTTATATTCATTAACCATAGAATTTCTTGTGTAAGGTGTTCCCTGACCGGACACATCTCTAATTTTATTCATCAATGTATCCATATCAAAAGGCTTTAATACGTAGTAAGCCGCTCCCAATTCCACCGCCTTTTTCGTTACATCTTCTTGTCCAAAAGCAGTTAACATAATAATATTTGGGCGCTTCTCAAGTTGACGATCATTCAGTTTTTCCAATACAGCAAGTCCATCTAAATGTGGCATTATAATATCAAGGATTAGTACATCCGGCTGAGCCTCTTCAACTAATTCCAAACATTCTTGACCATTGTATGCAGTCCCCACCACATCCATATCTTCTTGAGACTGTATGAAATCCTCAAGTAAATTCACCAGTTCACGATTATCATCTGCAACGCACACTTTCACTTTTTCCAAAATTATTTCCTCCTCGATCTTAATTTGTAATGGATGTTTTATATCTTCCTCTTTGACATATTCGACAGAGCTTTAACGATCCCTTTAATTTTTTTCGATTTTTTTGCTTAAATCTTACGTATTCTCTTGTTTAATCATTAATGCTACCTTATTCGACTTCATTCGATTTTAAAAGTGTGATTTCTTACCGTTTGTCGAATAATCTTTATTTTGATTATACCAAAAAAAAGCAGACAATGTCGGACCTCGGATTCGATCCTCTTCGTTCGACGAAAACAACAATTTCTAAATAACCAATAATTTTATAAATTATCTTGTAAGAAAAACGGCATAGCCGTCTTTTAAATACAGCAAAAAAGAGCACTGAAAAAGTTCAAAACAACCTTTTTCAGTGCCCTTTCACTCCATCTATCCAGCTTTCGTTTAACTTGCTTCCTTCAACTCCGATTTATTATCAAGTGATATATCTGCATCCCGAAGCATCCATTCAATATGGCAACCGTAACCTGACGATGGATCGTTCACAAAAACATGTGTGACCGCTCCTATTATTCGATCGTTTTGAATAATTGGACTTCCGCTCATACCTTGAACAATGCCACCTGTCTTATTCAAGAGATCCTCATCCGTAACTTTAATGACCATTCCTTTTGTAGCAGGACCCTTTTGTGGAGTGCTACTGACTATTTCAATATCAAATCTTTGTACTTCTTCCCCATCAACTACGGTTAAAATCTCTGCCGGACCTTCTTTTACTTGCTGAGCAAGCCCAACTTCCATTGGTTCCATATTTTGATTACTTCTAATATCCCCATGAAGCTTGCCAAATATTCCAAAATCCGTGTTATTGGTAATATTGCCTAATATATGTGAGTCCTTTGAAAACCTAGCTAGTTTTTCTCCCGGTTCACCTGTAAGTCCTTTTTCTATAGAGGTCACATCCGAATAAATAATCTCTCCGTCCGAGACTTCAATTGGTTCTTTCGTTTCCATATCCGAAATGACATGACCTAAAGCACCATATTTTTTCGATTTTGGTTCGTAAAATGTTAGCGTTCCTACACCTGCAGCAGAATCCCGTATATAGAGACCTAATTGATAATTTTCATCATCGTCTCTTTTTATAGGTTTCAGTTTTTTTTCTATCGTTTTTCCATCACGCTTAATTTCAAATAAAATTGTTTCATTATTTTCACCAGCTTTTTGGACTAATGGTTGAATCTCTTTTATTTCCGATATATTTAATCCATCCATTTTTAAAATTGCATCTCCCACTTGTATTCCAGATTCTTCTCCTGGAGATTTCTTTCCTGCATTTGTATCCAAAATATGATGACCTACTACTAATACTCCATTTGTTTGAACACGAACTCCGATTGACTGCCCACTAGGAATTACTTTTAGTTCAGGATGGACTGTAACATCAACTGAGCGGAAGGGTATTCCATTAGCGCCCAGGACCAACTCACTTTTTGATGCCGACTTCCCAGTCAATAATTGCGATGAAGCTGCTTCTGTTTCAATGGAATCATTGTCCATTTTCAATACGGAGACTGATGAAGGAACTTCGAAAGACTGTCCCTCAAAAACAGCGACCTCGTCTGGTATTTGGACATAGTTCTGTATAGGTGGATAAAATGCAGCAGAGAATAGTATTGCAAGGAGAAGTATCCCCACTGTCTTTCGTATGATGCGATAACTCACTTTTTCACTCTCCTCGTTTGAAACCTTCCACCTCCACCATGGCTGTAATACTAATTTTGCCTTGAACGGTCACATTTATAACCTGAGAACAATAAAAAAACTAACCTCATTTGGTTAGTTTTATCATCCTACACCGCTCTAGTGTTATACATAGACGAACTTAAAAATTATTTCATATTTTGGGCTTGACTTAACAATTCCTTTGCATGTTGTCTCGTCAAATCAGTAATTTCTACTCCTGAGATCATTCTTGAAATTTCCTCCGTCTGTTCTCTATAAGCTAATGCATCTACATTCGTGCTCGTTCGGCCCTTTTTTTCATCTTTAGAGATGAATAAATGAGTATCGGCCATTGCCGCTACTTGAGGCAAATGCGTAATGCACAGTACCTGAGATCCTTGGGAAATCGTATATATTTTCTCTGCAATCGCTTGGGCAACCCGACCACTAACTCCTGAATCAACCTCATCAAATATAAGTGACGTTACTCCTTCATGTCTTGCTAATATTGATTTTAAAGCAAGAATCATCCTAGATATTTCTCCACCTGATGCAACTTTTGCTAGTGACTTCAATGGTTCACCCTTATTGGTCGCCACCATAAAAGAAACGTGATCCATACCGGTCCGGTGAAAAGGTGAAGACTTTATTAAATTTTGAGCGGTCATATCTGGTACTGTTTTATTCGAAAAATCAACTTCGAATACCGTATCTTTCATATATAAATCCTCTAGCTGTTTCTGGATTGCAGCTTTAAGTTTTTTTGACTCAGACTTTCTTATTTCGGTTAAATGATTTCCCTCAACCACCAAATCTTCCGCAAAAGCCACTAATTCTTCTTCCCACTGCACGACCCGCTGTTCGCGATTAGTCAGGGTATCTATTTCACCTTCTAAATTAGCTGCAAATTCCAGGATGTCATCTACAGATTCTCCATACTTACGTTTTAATTGATTAATCTCACTCAAGCGTGCTTCAATTTCATTCAAACGATTAGGGTCAAATGCAATATCCTCATAATAGTCCCTTAAAGAAAATGAAGCCTCTTCTAACAAATAATAAGAGTTAGCGATCGATTCATGAAGATTATGTAATTCTGGATCAAGCGTGGCGGCCTCTTCCATTTGATTCATAGCTGCCATTACCCACTCTAATCCCTTTCCATCCCCGTAAAGCGACTCATAGGTACCGTGAACTGTTCTGTAAAGGTCTTCACTATTATCTAAGCGGTGCTTTTCCTCTAATAATTCCTTATCTTCGTTTGGTATTAACTCTGCTTCATTTATTTCTTTAAACTGATACTGTATTAGATCCAATCTTTGTGCCATTTTTTGTTCATTATCGCTTAATTGTAAAAGTTGTTCTCGCTTCTTGGTGAATTGTCGAAATAACTTATCATATTCTATCCTTGTTTTATGAAGCGAAGTTTCTGCAAATCTGTCTAGAAATAATAAGTGTTTGTCAGTCTGAAGTAACTTTTGATGTTCGTGCTGTCCGTGGATATCCACTAATGATTGGCCAACTTCTCTTAACACAGCTAATGTAATTAGTTTCCCGTTAGCCCGGCATATACTTTTCCCCTGTTTCGTAATTTCCCTTCGTAAAACCATTGTTTCCTCTTCATCAACTGCTATTCCCAGTTCTTCAAAAAAGACTAACAAATCATGATTTGATGATTTTTCTATCGAAAACAAGCCTTCTATTTCAGCTCTTTTTGAACCATGCCTCACAAAATCTACAGAACCCCGTCCTCCAATAAGTAATCCAATTGCATCAATGATAATTGATTTTCCTGCACCAGTTTCTCCTGTTAAAACGGTTAAACCTTCTTCAAAAGAAATTGTCGTTTCCTCAATAATTGCAAAATTTCGAATGGATAGTTCCATTAACAAAATTTTCCACCTCCACAACTTTCATTAAACGCTTAAAGCATTCCTAAAAAACGTTCTGTGATTGGTCCTGCATCTTCTTCTGTGCGACAGATTATAAGGATCGTATCGTCTCCACAAATATTACCCATTACTTCATGCCAATCTAAATTATCAATTAAAACAGCAACAGCATTGGCGTTGCCCGGTAATGTCTTTAACACGATCATATTTTTTGTAGAATCAATGGATACAAAGCTATCCATCAGGGCACGTTTTAATTTTTGCAACGGATTGAATCTTTGATCTGATGGCAAGCTATATTTATATCTTCCATCCATCATTGGAACTTTCACTAAATGCAATTCTTTAATATCACGACTAACGGTTGCTTGTGTAACATTAAAACCTGACGTACGAAGTTGCGTCACTAAATCGTCTTGAGTTTCTATTTCCTGGTTCGCTATAATATCTCTTATCTTAATATGTCTTTGTCCCTTGTTCACTTATACTCCTCCAATACCGTTCTTTTCTTTCATTCATTATAAACGATTACTTATATTTATACAATAAATGAATAAACATTAGAATTTTGGAGAAGAACATATGAAATAATCGTTTTTATTCTCACCTAATAAAAAAAAACAGATTAACTTACATCTGTTTCTAATCTTTTATTGGAGTGTGAGCAGCCTTTACTACCTCATCCGCCTCATCTGACGAAAAAGGTATATTTCGTTTCTCACCTAATGTTAAATGCATGAGAAATTCAATATTTCCTTCTCCTCCTTTTATAGGTGAGGGTGCAAGTCCGCTTACTACAAACCCTAACTGCTCTGCAAAGTCGACCATTTCTTGAACTACTTTCAGATGAATTTTTCTATCTCTAATAATCCCTTTTTTACCGACATCATCTCTTCCAGCTTCAAACTGAGGTTTAATTAATACAGAAATATGACCATCTTCTGTAATGATTGTTTTCAGAACCGGCAGAATTAACTTGATTGAAATAAAAGAGACATCAATCGTAGCAAAATTTGGCTTCCCCTTTGTAAAATTTTCTTTCGTCGCGTAACGGAAATTTGTCCGTTCCATGACTTCCACCCTGCTGTCTTCTCGAAGTTTCCATGCAAGCTGATTGTAACCTACATCGAGCGCATATACGAGACGTGCACCTTCTTGTAAAGAACAATCCGTAAAGCCGCCAGTGGAAGCTCCAATATCCAACACAATCTTATCCTGAAGATCCAATTCAAATACTTCAATGGCTTTCTTGAGCTTTAATCCACCCCGGCTTACATATGGAATCGCGTGACCTTTCAACTTAAGCTCAGCATCAACTGCAACTTTAGCACCTGGCTTATCTATGCGTTCCCCATTAGCTAGAACAAGTCCGGCCATAACATTTCGTTTTGCTTTTTCTCTTGTTTCCACAAGTCCATTTTCTACTAATAATACATCAATTCGTTCTTTCTTCATCTGTTATGCCCGTTGCCTCTTTCTTGGTAAAATCTGTTGAACAGTAGCCGCAACGTTTGATGCCGTTAACCCTATTTCCTCTAATAATTCTGGAACACTCCCATGTTCAATATAACGATCAGGAATTCCCATTCTTTCAACTACCATCGTATGGTAATGGTTCTCATGATAATGTTCCAGCACTGCACTGCCAAAACCTCCTAATAACGCTGTTTCTTCCAACGTCAGTATAGGACGATTATTATCAGCTAACTCTTTTAGCTTCTCTGCATCGAGTGGTTTAATGGAACGCGCATTGACAACCTCTACATTAATTCCTAATTTCGTCAGAATTTCTGAGGCTTCCATCGCAACAGGAATCATTGTTCCGAAGGCTAAAATGGATAAATCTGTTCCTTCTTTTAGATTTTCCCACTTCCCTATCGGAAGAACCTTTAACTCTTTATCCATATGAACGCCGAATCCACCGCCACGAGGGTACCTTACTGCGATAGGCCCACCGTCATACTGTGTTGCTGTATAAATCATATGTTGCATTTCATTTTCATCTTTTGGACTTAAAATTTTCATGTTTGGCAAATGCCGTAAATACGAGATATCGAACACACCTTGGTGTGTTTCCCCGTCCGCACCGACCAAACCTGCTCTGTCTATCGCAAAAAAGACATTTAGATTTTGTCTGCATACGTCATGAACTAATTGATCATAAGCTCGCTGTAAAAACGTTGAATATACAGCAAACACCGGTTTCATCCCTTGTGTTGCAAGCCCGGCTGCCATTGTTGTTGCATGCTGTTCTGCTATCCCAACGTCAAACATACGGCCAGGGAATTCTTTAGCGAACTTGTCCAAACCGGTACCACCTGGCATCGCTGCAGTGATCGCGACAATTCTCTCATCATCTTTTGCAATACGTTTAAGGGTGTCTGTGAAAACTCCACTATAACTCGGAGGACCAGGTTTTTTAACTACTTCACCTGATTCTATTTTGTACGGCCCTAAACCGTGCCAAGTTCCTTTTGCATCATTTTCAGCAGGCGCATAGCCTTTACCCTTTTTCGTGATAACATGAACGAGAACAGGTCCCTTTGTTTTTCTAGCATAGGTAATATTTTTCTTTAAATCATCTAAATCATGACCATCAACTGGACCTAAGTAAGTAAACCCCATTTCCTCAAAAAACATTCCGGAAACAAGCAGATATTTTAAACTATCCTTTACTCTTTCAGCAGTTGCTGCAAGTCTTCCCCCAAAAGCTGGTATTTTTTTAATTAGCATTTCCAGCTCTTCTTTAGCTTTATTATATTTCCCCGCTGTTCTCATCCGACCTAACATCGAATGAAGAGCCCCAACGTTCGGCGCAATCGACATTTCATTGTCGTTTAAAATAACAACAACATCTGTTTGCTCATGACCAATATGATTAAGCGCTTCCAACGCCATTCCTCCGGTCAGTGCACCGTCTCCGATTACTGGTATGACTGTTTCATCAGTACCTTTAAGATCTCTAGCTAATGCCATACCCATGGCAGCAGAAAGAGAAGTCGAACTGTGTCCCGCTTCCCAAACATCGTGCTTGCTTTCAGAACTTTTAGGGAATCCACAAAGTCCTTTGTATTGTCTTAATGTATCAAATTGATCTGCTCGACCCGTTAGAATTTTATGAACATAAGCTTGGTGACCAACGTCCCATAGAAATTTATCTTTAGGACTATCAAATAATTGGTGCAGAACGATGGTAAGTTCCACTACTCCTAAATTAGGACCCAAATGTCCACCAGTAACAGATAAATTTTCTATTAAAAAATTTCTAATGTCTTCAGCAAGGTCTTCTAGATCTTCATTGCTGCATTCTCTTAAAAATGTAGGTTCTTTTATGCTTAGCAAATCCAAGAAAAACCCTCACTTTCTCTTATTATTATTGGTATTCTTATTTTTACGCTTCTTTCCTTTAAATATTGTTATTTTCAATTTTACCTCTATTAAGTAAAATAATCTACCCACTTGATAGATGATTTCTGTCGAAAAAGTTATCGCTATTGTTTTCCCAACTGATTTACCGCCGACAGTTAGTGCTGCAACTATACTAGTAAATAATATTGAAATTCCAAACTGAACAGAGCTGCCATCCGTGTGTCCCATTTGTAATGCCAGTTGCAGGACAACATACGCGGAAGCTGTACCACTTATAATACCAGCAATGTCACCGATTACATCATTTGTGAAGTTAGAAAATCTGTCTGCATTCCGTGTAATCAAAACGGCATGTCTAGCTCCTGGAAGCTTTTCAGCAGCCATTGCATGAAAGGGTCTTTCATTAGCAGCAGTTGCCGCTACCCCTATAGTATCAGATAACACCCCTAATAATACAATCAATAAAACAATGACCATTCCAATTCCCCAATTAACACCACTTAAAACAGCTGTTGAGACAACGGAAAAAATAGCCGCCAGCACCAAAGTGACAGCCGCTATTATCAGACTCCAGTTTAATGATTTCTTCACCGATTCTTTCATAATCTAATCCAAACTTTCAAGTTACTCATAATATCTATGATTTATATGTAAGGAGTGGTCATTCAAAGAGTAAAAACTGTGTCATAGGTCCAGTTGGTTTTCCCAAGCGAGTATCACAGCGTCGCCGCTATGACGGTTTCCCTTTAAACTCCCCTTGCCGTTGTCGCCATACGACAGACTGGATTACCACTTAGAACACACTATAATCCTCTTTAAATGTCAAGTAGAACAGTCTAGGAGTTTTCCCCAACAGCTCTTAAAACAATCTCTATCCTCTTTTGCAGAGAAGATTTCATATGAATGATTGCATTACAACCTAGCATTCATAATCCCCTCAATCTCCACTCAAGGCAGGCTACGCTGCTCACGGATCCCCATCCGCAAAGCAGGTTCATACCCTAACACATAGGTAACGCATATAACGAACCCACATGCTAGGGCCTCCGCGGCTGCAGGGTCATCGCCCACATGCCATTGTGGATCGCCCTACAACCTTTACTCCCAGTCAGGACCCAAAGCTGGGCGCCTCAAGCCAAGACTAGGAACTTCATCGATATGCCCTTTAGCGGATTTTTAGACCCGCCTTCGAGAAAGTAGAACCGACTAGAATACTGCACCACTCTCTTAAGTTATTATAGCATGAGATGATTAAAACAGACAATAATTATCATTAGCAACTTTGCGAATGATTTCCAATTATGCTGTTCTGTTTTTTATAAAGTCTGCGATCTCTTCTAAAAGGCCAAACTCATAAGGCAAGTTACTTAAATGCGATTTTGCTGCATCTATATGATAATCTAATTTTTCTTTAGCTTCTTCCAGTCCGAGTATGCTTGGGTAAGTATTTTTATCACTTTCTGCATCGCTGCCTACAGGCTTTCCAATACTTTCTTCATCACCTTCAACATCTAACACATCATCCTTTATTTGAAACGCCAATCCAATATGTTTACCAAAAGCGCTTAATTCAGCAATTGTTTCCATTGACGCTGAACCTAAAATCGCACCACATTCCAAAGAAACTCCTAGTAAGTCACCTGTTTTTCGATGATGTATTTGTTCAAGTTCATCTAGGGAAAGAATTTTACCTTCTCCTTCCATATCAGCTACTTGTCCTGCTACCATTCCGGATGGTCCTGCAGCTTCTGATATTCGTTGCAACAATTGAATCTTAGTAGTATCAGAAATATCCTCTAATCTGGATATTATATTAAAACTATGAGTGAGTAGACCATCACCGGCTAATATTGCCAGTGCCTCACCAAAAACTTTATGATTTGTCGGCTTCCCTCTTCGTAAGTCATCGTCATCCATTGCCGGTAAATCATCGTGAACGAGGGAATACGTATGAATCATCTCAATCGCACAGGCTACATCATATCCTAGTTGCAAGGGCTTATTTAATCCTTTCAAAGTTGCTAGCAACAAAATAGGTCGTATCCTTTTACCGCCAGCCTGAAGAGAATAATCGATCGCATCTATTAGAGATTGCGGTCCTGTAAGAGTCTCGACTATACTTTTAAGTCTAGCTTCAATATGCTGGCGTTCTTCAAGAAAAAAGTGTTCTATCATTGCTTGTGATTTCACGGTTTACTTCTCCTCTTCTATATCAAATGTACTGATTTCCCCGTCCTCAGACAAAACTTCAGTCATCTGTTTTTCTACATGCTGTAAACGATCGTGACAATTCTTTGATAGTTTCATCCCTTCTTGAAACATCGTAATTGCTTCTTCAAGAGGTACATCACCTTGCTCTAATTTTTCTACAATATTTTCCAAATCATTCATTGATTGCTCAAATGATTGCTTTTTCTCTTCTGCCATGTTCCCGCCTCCTATGAATTTTCGCTTCGCTTCACGTGGTTTTCAACTCTGCAAACAAGCTGACCATCTTGTAACTGAACAGTCAGAGAAGTTTTTAACGGTGCTTCTTCCATATGTTTCACTAACTGGTTGTCTTCATTATATACAAGGCTGTAACCCCTATCCATTAGTTTTAATGGACTTAAAAGTTCTAATTTAGATATTTGTATCGACAATTGATGCCTTTTTTCTTTCATAACTTCAGTCATCCCTCGTTTAACAGCATTCTCGGAAAGAGCGAGACGATCTAACTCCTTTTTGATTCTCTCTTGAGGATGAAGAGACGATAATCGCCTTTCCCAAGATAGAGTTTGCTCTTTGTATCTTTCTATTAAACGAGCATACTCCCGCCTCAGAGTATCCTGTAACCGATCTAGTTCCTGCTCTTTTTGTTCAACTAATTGCTTTGGATACCGAAAAGCATAGGATTTATCTAAAGAGGCAAGCCGTTCTCGCTTTTGTGTAAGTTTAGCTTCCATTACTCGAATTAATCTAGCTTTACGTTCAAAAATAGTAGTTAATAAATCTTGGATATTCGGTACAGCAAGTTCTGCCGCTGCTGTAGGTGTTGGTGCTCGTAAATCTGCTATAAAATCACTGATTGTAATATCTGTTTCATGACCTACAGCAGAAATGACGGGGACAGTTGATCGAAAAATCGCCTCTGCAACACTTTCTTCATTAAAGGCCCATAATTCTTCTATTGACCCTCCACCTCGTCCAGCAATGATAACATCGAACCTATTCGCTTCATTGGCTTGAATGATTGCCCTTGTGATCGAAGCAGGAGCGTCTGGCCCTTGAACGAGGACAGGTAATAACGTGACCTTTACTAACGGGTAACGGCGAGTTAATGTCGTAATAATATCCCTTACAGCAGCTCCTGTGGGTGAAGTTATTACTGCAATAGATTGCGGCATTTTCGGAAGAGATTTTTTATTTTCCTCTGCAAAATACCCTGCCATATCCAGACGTCGTTTTAAGTCTTCAAACGCTAAATACAAATTACCGATACCGTCTGGTTGCATTTCTTTCACATAAAATTGATATTGTCCGAACGGTTCATAAATAGAAATATCTCCTCTGACTAGCACGCTCATACCGTTGTCCGGCAGGAATTTTAAATATTGATTATGTCCTGCAAACATCACGCATTGCACTCTAGAGTTAGGATCTTTTAATGTGAAATACATGTGGCCCCTACTATGACGCTTAAAATTAGAGATTTCCGCCCGTAACCAAACATTTTGCAACTGGGAATCCTGATCTACGAGTTGTTTAATTTTTTTAGTCAGTGCACTTACGCTTAAAAAATTCTCAGTCATCAGTAAAACCCCTTAGTCTACTAATCTTCGGGCAGATATAATTGTATTGTGCAGCAGCATCGTTATCGTCATTGGACCTACTCCACCTGGAACAGGAGTTAAATATGATGCTTTTTCCTTTGCCGTATCGAATTCCACATCTCCGACAAGTTTTCCAGCACTGTTTCGGTTTACCCCAACGTCTATCACAACTGCACCTTTTTTTATGTAATCACCATTTATAAAGTTTTCCCGTCCTACAGCTACTACAAGAATATCTGCTGATGTCGTAATTTCTTTCATATTTTTTGTCCGGGAATGGCAATAGGTTACTGTTGCATTCTCATTTAAAAACAGTTGACCGACAGGCTTCCCGACAATATTGCTCCGTCCAACTACGACAACATGTTTCCCTTCAATTTCAATACTTTTGGATTTAACCATTTCAATAATTCCAGCAGGTGTACAAGGGGAAAATGCATCTTGTCCCGTCATCATTCTACCGATATTTATTGGATGAAAACCATCTACATCTTTATCCGGACTAATCGTCTCCACCACTTTTTTCTCCGATATATGATCTGGTAAAGGTAGTTGAACAAGAATACCATGTATATGAGATGCCTTATTTAAATCTTCAATTTTCTTTAGTAATTCTTTCTCGGAAATTGACGTGGGTACAATGTCTAATTCAGAATGGATTCCTGTTTCTTCACAAGCTCTTGCTTTTGCTTTTACATAGGATTGTGAAGCTGGGTCTTCTCCTACAAGGATCACTGCCAAACCAGGCGTCATTCCTTTTTCTTTTAACACTTCCACTTCTTTCTTCATTTCTAGCCTTTTTTGTGCTGCTAATTCTTTTCCGGAAATAATCGTTGCTGACATCAAAAATCCCCCTTTTAATGGTCTTACTGATTTATTGGTATTATGAGTTTTTCAACACATTCGCTACATTTGAGAGAACTCCGTTTACAAATTTCCCTGATTCTTCTTCGCCGATAAAACCTTTTGCTAAATCAATCGCCTCATTTAAACTTACATTTATCGGAATATCGTCTACATACTTCATTTCGTACACAGCCATTCGTAAAATAGCCCTCTCTATTCTCGAAATCCTCTCAAGGGACCAATGCTCTAATGCACCATGGAGAAACGAATCGATTTCATCCGTATACTTTAACGTTCCATTGACGAGTGAATCTAAAAAATCGTCTTGCTTGTCCCCCTTTTCCAGTACGGATTCGATTGCCATAGAAGGATCAATATCTGTCATTTCAACTTGGTAAAGTGCTTGTATCGTTCTAATTCTTGCTAATCTGCGGTTCATGATTTTCTATCTCCTTTTATATCTTGCTAGTTTGATTAAACAAACTACATACATCCTCCCCTTTTTATGAGGAGTTATTCTATTTTATCCACTCTAAATCATAGCATAACTTCCCGTTGGAAAACAGGAGTGATGCAAGGTTATCATGTATCTTGAGTCAATTATTTTGCATCCGTCGAGACAACTCGAAGCTTCTTCGAGTTTTTCCCAGAAGAACAAGGTTTACTTAAACAATAATAAAATAAGAAAAAGCCAAAGATTATCTTTGGCTTAGAGTCCTTAATCTTTCTTGCTAGGTTCAAGATCGCCTTTGCCTTCGAAATGTACTCCTACGACATGAACGTCTACCTGCAGTACTTTAATCGCGATCATATTTTTCAATGTTTGAATAATATTTTCTTGCATCTTTTGGCAAACATCAGGAATGGAGACACCGTAATTAGTAATAACATAAACCTCAAGTGATACCCCGGCGTCCTTAAGGTCTACTTTTACTCCTTTGCCATGAGAACTTTTTCTTCCGAATCGCTCTGCAACACCGGAAGCAAAATTACCCCGCAGCATTCCAACACCTTCAATTTCCAACGCAGCCAAGCCCGTTATAACTTCGATAACTTCTGGCGAAATTTCTATTTTGCCTAATTCATTGTTATCTTCTGCCATATGAACGACCTTATTTTCCGACATCATAAATTCCTCCTTTATTCGTTAGGACCCTCTGTCATTATCGAATATGTTTCCAAGAATTTCGTGTTGAAATCCCCACCCTTAAATACATCATGATCTAACAAACGTAAATGAAAAGGAATCGTCGTATGGACACCTTCTATGATAAATTCCTCTAGTGCTCGTTTCATCTTTGCCATTGCCTCATCGCGATCTTTTCCATAAGTGATGACTTTAGCGATCATCGAGTCGTAATAAGGTGAAATAGTATAACCCGGAAAAACTGCACTATCAACTCTCACACCTAAACCGCCAGGAGGCAAGTACATTTCAATCTTGCCAGGTGATGGCATAAAGTTCTTGCTAGGGTTTTCCGCGTTTATCCGGCATTCCATCGACCAGCCTTCAAATCTTACATCCTCTTGAGTATAGGAAAGCTTTTTACCAGAAGCAACTAAGATTTGTTCTTTAATTAAATCAATGCCAGTTACCATTTCGGTTACGGGATGCTCTACCTGGATCCTGGTATTCATTTCCATGAAATAGAAGTTCTTCTGATGGTGATCGTAAATAAATTCAATAGTTCCAGCGCCTGTATACTCTACTGCTTCAGCAGCTTTAACAGAAGCTTCCCCCATTTGTTCTCTGATTTTTTCATCAAGGGCCGGGGACGGACTTTCTTCTACCAACTTCTGCAGCCTGCGCTGAATGGTACAATCTCTTTCACCAAGATGGATGACATTTCCGTAATTATCCGCTAATACTTGTATTTCGACATGACGGAAATCTTCAATATACTTTTCCAAGTAAACACCTGGATTACCAAAGTTGGCTTGTGCCTCTTTTTGCGTAATCGATATTCCTTTATGAAGTTCGTCTTCATTACGTGCTACCCGAATCCCTTTTCCTCCGCCGCCTGCTGTGGCTTTGATGATAACAGGGTAACCAATACTTCCGGCTACTTCGGCACCTTCTTCAGGAGACTGAATGATCCCCTTTGATCCAGGTACAACAGGAACACCTGCTTTTTCCATTGTAGTCCTGGCTACATCCTTTGTACCCATTTGATTAATTGCCCAAGGACTTGGACCAATAAAAGTGATATTACACGCCCCACAAATTTCCGCAAAGTCGGCATTTTCAGAAAGAAAACCATATCCAGGATGAATACCGTCTACTTCTGTTAACGTGGCCACACTCATGATATTCGTGAAATTTAAATAACTGTCTGTGGAAGAAACAGGCCCAATACAATAGGCTTCATCCGCAATTCTTACATGAAGTGCGTCATGGTCAGCCTCAGAAAAAACGGCAACTGTTTTTATATTCAGTTCTTTACACGCTCGAATTATTCGAACAGCAATTTCTCCCCGATTTGCTACAAGAATTTTCTTTAACATTGCTGTCATCTCCTATTCAGGCTTCACTAAGAAAAGTTCTTGCCCATACTCAACTAGTTGTCCGTTTTCTACGAGAACTTCTACGATTTCCCCTTTTATTTCCGCCTCGATTTCATTCATAAGTTTCATGGCTTCGATAATACAAACAACACTCTCATTATTTACTTGGTCGCCTGACTTAACGTAAACTGGAGAGTCAGGTGATGCAGCCTCGTAAAATGTTCCAACCATTGGTGATGTAATCGTATGTAAACCAGCATTTGTATTTACGGATTTTTCCTCTTCGTTACCCATTACTAGTGACTGTTGCTCGCTGTCCGAATCAGTAGCTGGTGGCCTCTCAGATTGGACCTCTGATGATTCCTGGGAAATCACCCTTGAATTTGCTTCGTCATTCACCTGCGACGACTGCATTTTTCCATAGATGTTTTTTCTCATCGTTACTTTAGAGCCATTTTGCTCAAATTTAAATTCATTAATGCTAGATTCATCAATTAACTTAATTAGTTCACGAATTTCTTGAATCTTCAACATTCCTTCCACTCCATTCTTTTTTTCTCATCATATCAATAGAAGTTAATTTTATAATTGCAGTTTTTTTATGACTTAGTCCTAAAAAATATGCTACCTTAAAAAAGACTAAAAGGGAACCTTTTTTTCTGGTCCTATGTATAAACTGAACATATAAAAAACCTTCCTTCGAAGGTTAGCCATGGCGAGGAAGGTTTAATCAGTGCAATTATTCAGCTGTGTTTTTATAGTCACGAAATATTGGGAAGTCTGATAAGTTATCCGGAATTTTCTCATCTACTAATAAAATTAGTTTGACGATATTTTTATTTTTTGCCATATGATACTTATCTCCATAGTTATTCTCTTCCACGAATTTCTTTAAACTCTGGTAATCTTCTTCTTTGATGGATACAGGTTCTCCATCTCCTGCTTCTTCTTCCGTTTGAACAAAACCAACTTCAAATTCTACAATTTGGATTTTATCATTTTTTATGTTTCTAGTTTGTTCCAAAACTACTTTCGCACCCTCAGTTAACTCAGACCATTCCATTAAAAATCTCTCCCTCTGTAAAGCATATTGTTCCATAAATGATTACAATAGGGTATTATACCACCACTGAAAGTAAAAATCATGTATTACTATTATTTCATACTCCGCTTTAATTATATACCTATATAAACAAAGAAAAACGCACCCTCTTTTTTAAAAATGCCTTCTTAACCTTTATATTTTTTAAAAAGATCGAAGTAGCGAAGGTGGCGACTCGGGAAAAGCAATAGCTGAAGAAGTTGACCGTGGAAAGCGTCCGCCTAGAGCGGATGCAAAACACCTCTTTTCGAAAGAAAAAAAGGAGCATTAAGCTCCTCCTTTAATTACCTGGTTGAAATCCTACGCGCACTGTCTCTATGCCTAAGTGTTCATAAGCTAACTGGTTAATTTCTACAACCTCTTCTTTAGATAGCTCATTTGCTCTAACGTAAATGTTAACCTGGTTTTCATCAGACATAACAAGAACATCTTCATATCCCTGCGAACGAATAATCGTTTCTACCATTTCTTCTTGCTGTGACATTTTTTGAAGTGATTCCACTTTTTCCATTGCTTCTACTTGAATCTCCGGATTGGTTTCTGCAGCTGCTATCACGCTAACGTACTCTTCATTTAACTTGCTGCGAGCATCTTGCCGTTGTAACTTAATCGTATCGAACATTTCTGTTGCACTCATATCACCGGAAACATTTCCGATAACATCTTCTGCCTCTTCTAACTCGATAAATGTTTCTTCATCGCCTTCTAACCATTCTATCTCCAACTCGTCCGTTAGTTTATCTAGATCCATGTCCTCCATCGAATTAACTTCTTCTACCTCTTCAATGGATGCCTGCTGATTTTCAATTCGATCCATTGAAATATAATATACAGACAGTACAATAATTAAACTTAACATCGTCAATAACCACACCGTTTGTCTTTTTAAAATCATGTTGTATCCTCCTTTTGTTTTCTTGGCATGACAGATACTCTGTGTGATGGTATATCAAGCACTCTACTTACAGCTTCTACCACCCAGGTCTTTACTTGAATATTGTCTACACCGTTTGCCACAATCAAAACACCTTTAATATCCGGCTTATTCGACTGAACGAGAAGCGGTTCTTCTTTATCACCATTGCGTATGATCACAACTTCTTCGTCCTTCGTGGAGTCCCTTACGTCTCTTGTCCCCCCTTCACGATCCGTCTCCTCTGTCTGCTGTTCTTTCGACTGTGTATTTTTTTCGAAAATATGTGTTTCAGTCCCAGAAACAGTTACCATAACAGAAACGTTCGTTACCCCTTTCATTTGTTCTAGTGCATTTTTCAATTGATCTTCTAAATGTCTCTCATGCTTTTCATCTTGTTCTGGATCTTGATCCTGCTCCTTATCGCCTGATCGGAAAACTGGCTCGATATCTTCGCCCTCCTTATCCTCAAGTTCTTCCGTTTCAAGAGACATGGAAGGTTGTGACGGGTCATCGTTTTGAAAAAAGCTGCCTAAGAGCATAAAAGTGACTCCTAGAAATACCAATACAACGAGATAAGTTAGTCGGACTTTCTTTCCTTTATTATTTAAAGAAAAGGAGGCGAACAATGATTTTGGGTTAGGTTTTTTAATCAACGAGGCTCTCTCCTTTATCTTGAATTGTTATTTTTTCTACTGGTACTTGCCATATTTCTGAAAGACGATCTATCATTTGGATTTGTCCCTCCAATTCCTCTTCTACTGCCTCTGTCTCGAAACTTTCAGAGTCCCGTTTAATTTCAATCCGCTCCACATGAATCTCGTTATTCTTACTTTCCTCATCCACTTGAATCTTTTGTGAATCTTCGAGGATGACATGAAGATTATTAAGATTGTCCGTTTCTTCTGTTGCATGCAATGCTTCAAACGAAACCTCGATCGAAACTATTTGCTTGTCAAACTCCTCTAGCATAAAAGGTTCTGCATCAGCTTTTAGTTGGACAGCCACTTTTTCAGAAATATATGCAAGTGATTCTGATTCTATATCTGTTTTTTCTAATTCTTTAATAATTGATTGATCTTCTTTAACTCCAGTTTCAAATTGAACAAGTTCTTCTAAAACTTTTTCTGGATCTTCTTGGAAAATAGATATAACTGGTTGCAGCATTGCTACAAGTATCATTAACCCTATAACAAGCTTGACGTAACGGTGAGTAGATGAATTAGGTAACATTAACTCTAAAATAGTAGCAAATAAAATCAACAATATGATATTTGCTATCCAACTGTTTATAAGTGCCACTCGCACATCACCTCTTTATTACCTCATCATGATGGATAGATTTCCGGATATTACAATGATCGTAATAGATAAAAAAAACATTAATGAAACTGCTGCTAAAGCTGCAAAAATCAATAACACATTTTTTCCTATGATAGATAAACATTCGATGATCGGACCCCCGCCAAGCGGTTGTAATACAGCTGCTGAAAAAGAATAGATCATTCCTAACGCCAAGACTTTCAAAGCGGGAAAAATGCAAACGAGTAACAGCATCACCAAACCGAGCACCCCGATTGTATTTTTCAATAATAACGAAGCTCCCATTACAGTATCTGCTGCATCCGTGAACATCCTTCCTACTACTGGAATGAAATTCCCTGTAACGAATTTAGCCGTTCGAATCGCTATCCCATCTGCAACAGCGGCTGTCGCACCTTGCACAGATAAAACTCCTAGAAATACAGTAAGGAAAATCCCCAGACTCCCAATCGATATATTTCTTAAAAGGACAGCCAGTTTAGACACTTTATAATGCTCCGTCATCGTACTAACGATCGAAAGTAACGTTGATAAAAGTAGAAGAGGTAATACAAAATACTGCACAAATAAACCAGTCGTGTGAACGATAAACATGATGATCGGATGAAAAAGAGCAACGGACGTGACGCTTCCAACCGAGGCCATCAAAACTAATATGAGAGGGATAATCGCCATCATGAAATTGCTCATCGTAGAAATTGTTGTTTCCGCTAATTCCATCGCTAAATAAAAACTATTTAAGGCAATGATGATTAATACCATGTACGTAACCGCATAGGCGACTTTGCTAATTTGATGTTTTTCGAAAGCTTGCTGAAGCTGGACAAGGATCATACTGAATACAGTGAGCAAGATTAAGGTTCCAAGTAGTTTTCCTTGGGCTACTATTTCATGAAGAAAATAGGAAGCGAACCCGGTTAACCAGCCTTTGAATGATAAATTATCAGTGTTTCCCATTAGGTCCTTAAGATTATCTCTTTCAATTTCCGGTAAAAAACCTCCATATTCATCCTGAAGACTGTCCCAAAAATTCATTACCTCACTAATATCTAACGAACCTAACTGCTTTTCCACCATCTCTTCTTCTGTTATTGGAGTTGTTTCTTCCTCTGCAAAGACAATACTTGTCCAACCTTCACTCAGAAGAAAAATAATCGCACATCCTAACATAGCGAATAAATATTTCATTAAACGTCCCCCATGGCCGACGGAATAAGCGTTAATATCGTATCAATAATGACACTGATAATTGGGATTGCCATAACCAATATGAGTATTTTCCCAGCCAATTCTATTTTAGAGGCGATGGAACCTTGATCAGCGTCTCGAGCGATCTGAGCAGCAAACTCTGCGATATATGCAATTCCAATAATCTTAAAGATAGTCTGGACGTAAATCATATTTACATTTGAATTCTCCGCCAATTCTTCCAGAGTTTGAAAAAGAACTGCTATTTTATCGATCAAAAAAATAAAGATTATTGCTCCTGTAAAGACGGTAATAAGAAGAGCAAACACCGGTTTCTGTTCTTTGACGATGATAGCTAGGAAGGTGGCAATCATTCCTAAACCTACTATTTGAATGATTTCCATCCCACTACCTCCCTCCTAACTTTGAAATAAAAACACAGAGCGGATTTTCGTAAACAAATCATCAATCACTGTTGCCACCATGTAAAGAACAAGGACAAATGCGATCAGCGTCACCCAATTCGCAATTTCTTCCTTCCCCATCTGTTTTAATACGGTATGAATCATGGCAACAACGATTCCAACCCCGGCTATCTGAAATATTAGACCTACATCATTGGCCATTGGACTTCCCCCTCACTGCTTTCCATTACAGCAACATAATTACTAACAGTAATCCGCCTAAAAACCCTAAACTCCGATACATAGACTGATATGTCTTCTGAGAGTCAACTGCCACTTGCTCTCTATGCGTCAAGTAAGATTGGGTAAGCTGAATTTGCTTACGCTGCCCCTCTAAATCTTGTTTTCCTAATGTCTGACCGAATTGCCTTATTACTTCAATATCCTGGTTATTTAGATCAATATTTTTTTTCCATAAATCAAGTTCTTCTTCCCATATCTCCACAACAGATCCCCTGTTTTCGCCTATCCGTTCGCCGACACTAAACAAAAATTGCCTCGCGGGGTCTGGTAATTGCCGAGAAATTTGAATAAGCGCTTCAGATAGTGGCATCATTGCAAATGCTACTTCTGTATCAAAGGTTTCTAAAGCAACCTTCATATGCCTTAGTAACAACGTTCTTCTTTCCAACCTTTTTGATAGTTCCATGCCTATCAGTGCTGAAGCCAAAACAATAAATATTGCTCCTATCCATATCATCTTGAGATGACTCCAGGTTCCGTTTTATCTAGATATTTGAATACACCTTTTTTGCCTACCGCCGAAATTTCAATAATTGTTTCAAAAGCCGATTCTTCCAACAAGGCCTTTATAGTAGGACGTTTTTTAACATTTTCTAACGTCGTTCCATGAACAGTTGAAATAACAGTGACTCCTGCATAAATAGCTTCCATCATTGCTCTTCCATCTTCTTCTCTGCCTATCTCATCTACAACCAGTACATCCGGACTCATGGAGCGAATCATCATCATCATCCCTTCAGCTTTAGGGCACGCATCCAACACATCTACTTTCGTACCGAAATGATGTTGTGGAATACCATGAATACAACCAGCTATTTCAGATCTTTCATCAACAATGGCAACATTTTTAGCTGGAATCCCTATTTGAGGCATGCCTAGACTTATTTTCCTGGCTAAATCTCGTAATAATGTTGTCTTTCCAGTCTTCGGAGGCCCTATTATTAACGTGTTTGTCCAGTGATTTCTCCTGTATAATTCACGGATATAATCATCACTCACACCTTGCTTTTCTTTTGCAATTCGAATATTATAGGAACCAATTTCACGCAATCCTTTTACATGTCCTTTATCCATGACCACTCTTCCGGCAATTCCAACGCGATGGCCTCCGGGAATAGTTATATAGCCTCTTTTTAATTCTTCCTCTAATCGATATAAGGAGTGCTGACTTAATAAAGACATCATTTGAGAAGCATCCTTTTCTGTGAAAATTGGAGGATGATTCTTAGTTTTACTTTTCAAACCCACAATCTCAACTGGTCTGCCTATTCGTAAGCGAATTTCTTCCATATTTTCTCTGTCTTCCGCAGGATACCTTTCCACATAATCTTTTATGATTGTTGGTAGAATATGAAAAATTTCTCTCATTGCGACATTTCCTTTCTATACCTAAAAGTTTTCCTTCGTGTCTATAATGAAATATATGAATCCTTGTCCTAATTATTACAACAATAAAAACACAAACTTTATTTACAAGAAATTTGTCTGCCTGAGTAGCAGACAACAAAAAAAAGACTGCGTATCCAGGGCGTTTAAGCCGGATACGCAGTCTTTTGAAAACTTATCTTATTCCTAATTTTGTTTTCTTACTATCTAAAACAATAGGGGAAGCCTAAGATCAGCTTCTGTTAACTAACCTCTTGAAACATATTTCCCTTCACGTGTATCAATAATTAACGTGTCACCTTCATTTACAAAGAATGGTACGTGAACCGTCAGTCCTGTTTCTACAGTAGCTGGTTTTGTACCGCCCGAAGCTGTATCGCCTTTTACTCCAGGTTCAGTGTCCGTAACTTTTAATTCTACGGTATTAGGAACTTCCACACCTAAGATTTCATCACCATAGGTTAGAATTTGCACTTCCATATTTTCTATTAAATACCTTAACTGATGGCGAATTTGATCTGATGATAATTCCAACTGTTCATAAGAAGATGTATCCATAAATGTATGAACATCTCCACTTGAATATAAATACGACATTTTACTGTTTTCCAAATGAGCTTTTTCAACTTTCTCGCCCGCACGGAATGTCTTTTCCTGAATATTACCGCTTCGCATACTTCGAAGTTTCGAACGAACAAATGCTGCCCCTTTACCTGGCTTCACATGTTGGAACTCTACTACTGACCAAATATCATTATCCACTTCAATTGTTAATCCTGTTTTAAATTCGTTTACTGAGATCATTTTTTTCCTCCTAGAGTATTAAGCTACTCGCCTAAAATGAGTAGTTCCTTGGTAGATTTTGATAAAATATCATTTCCACTTTCAGTAATAACAATGTCATCTTCAATTCTTGTGCCACCGATACCCGCAACGTAAATACCAGGCTCTACGGTGACAACCATGCCTGGCTCTAATATTTTATCTGATTTATAAGATAAACCAGGTCCTTCATGAACTTCCATACCCATGCCATGACCAGTGGAATGGCCAAAGTACTGTCCATATCCCTGTTCTGTTATATAGTCACGGGTTAATGCATCTGCTTCTTTACCAGTCATACCCGGCTTAATTCCATTTACACCACGTATTTGCGCTTCAAGCACTGTTTGATATATTTTTCTTAGTTCTTCATTTGGTTCACCAATGGCTACTGTTCGAGTAATATCAGAACAATATCCTTTGTAATAAGCGCCAAAGTCTAACGTTACAAGTTCACCCTTCTCAATAACTTTAGAACTTGCAACCCCGTGGGGAAGTGCAGAACGTTGTCCAGATGCTACAATTATATCAAATGAAGAGGATACCGCCCCATGTTTTCTCATAAAAAATTCAAGTTCAGTTGAAATATCAATCTCTTTTACACCGGCACGAAGGTAAGCTTGAATGTGTGAAAATGCTGCATCTGCAATATCAACAGCTTCTTGAATAATGCTCAATTCCTTGGAATCTTTAATTAAGCGCATCTGCTCGACCATACCGCTTACAGGTATAAATTCTGCTGATCCTAGCACTTTTTTATATGTATCATATTCACTATAGGTAAGTTGATCTTTTTCGAATCCTAACCTGGTAATTCCCATTTCCTTGACTTGATTCGCTACTTCTTCGTGTATCGGGGTTGTATGTTGAACGATATTAAATCCATTAATTTGACTTTCTGCTTGCTCAACATATCGAAAATCCGTGATAAAAGTTGCTTTATTCTCTGAAATGACCGCTACTCCTGCGGTCCCGGTAAAGCCAGTAAGGTAACGACGATTCGTGTCACTGGCAATGATTAAACCGTCTATATTTTTCTCAGAAAATTGATTTCGTAATTGATCCAGTTTTTTCATCCTTTCGTCCTCCTTGCAAACCATGCGATTCTGATAAGAAATTGTAAATCATCGAAAGACCTGAGCATACAGGCATTTTTTAGACAAAAAAATAGAATGTCCCATAGAACATTCTACCACAGGAGCTTATTCTTGGATAGACTCACCCTCATGAACTGTGCGTTCGTGGTACTCGTATGAAACGGAATACCCTATAAACAAGCCATAGACTACATAAAGCGATATAGAGGTTGTTAAAGTATTACGATTCATTTCGGTAATAGGGTCTATGGTATTAAACAAAGGATGCAATACTACAAATACAACAAGCCATAAGACAAAACCAAAAACGATTCCAGGCCATATAGAATTAAATTTTGCAAGTAAAACTCTATATAAAAATGCTACACCAATCGATATTATAGCAATGGCCAAAATACCCAACCATTGTCCTAAAGTTCCAGTCTTCCATTCACCTAATGCCCACGGCTCTAAAATGACTGCAGGTCCGAATGGAATAAACTTAAACGTATAGGCGAAGTAAGCCACTAAACTCCATAATGCTCCACCTACAAACCCTATTACAGCAACTGTAGAAATAAAAGATTGACTTGCTTCTTGTTCATTTTGTTCTAATTTTCCCATTGACTTCACCTCGAAAATTAGTGTATCCATTTAGGGAATAATTTATCAGCAAAAACAATATTAGGTGTAATTCAACTTCAATATGGGAATAGTTATATAATAATTAATATTTTTAATAAGATCTTTATATTTAGATGGTTAGAATTCGTTTTCTAATGTAAAATAGAAAGAAAGTGTAAGCGGTCGAAAGCAACGAGGAATAGAATAAAGAAAAGTTTCATCCATAATATTGAATGGAGGTGTTGAGACATGTTCCGTCGTTCTTTTCATCCGATCATCCTAGTGATTATTGGGTTTGCCATCTTTGGTATAGGAATGCAACTATTTACAAATCCAACTCAATTTTTCACTCAAATTTTAGTGACGGTCGGTATTGTTGCAATACTTCTCCTAGTGATGAAGAAATTTATAATTCCAAGACTTATGGGTAACCAAGCTTCTTTCACGCAACAAAGAAGCCAGCAAATCAAGCAAAAGCAAACCCAAAGCCGTAAACCAACTGCGTCCTTCAAGAAGAAGCAAAAAGAAAAGAAAAAGTCCATCTCTCGCCCGTTAGTTAAACGTCAGTCTGATGTTAAGTTAACTGTTATTGAAGGTAAAAAGAACAAAAAAAAGAGCCGAGCTTTATTTTAATGCTTGGTTTTTTTCTTTATCATTTTTCATTTTTTCGCAAATTATTATTGGAAAGGGGACTGGGATAAATGATTCCTCCATTTTCAAGCCCTTTTTTAATTCACAGTGTCTGGTCTGAGTG
The DNA here is from genome assembly GCF_051262595.1 of Salipaludibacillus sp. CF4.18. Lineage (NCBI taxonomy): Bacteria > Bacillati > Bacillota > Bacilli > Caryophanales > Bacillaceae > Salipaludibacillus > Salipaludibacillus sp. CF4.18. Next base: position 50,757 of record NZ_JBIMEV010000012.1, on the reverse strand, counting down.
GTTATTGATTAGTTTTCTTGTACTGGTAGGTATTATATATTGGACAATAAGTAAAAAGATCGGTTTTCAAGCCTTATATTTAACTATATTCTCGCTTTCGCTGGGTTATATCATCACGATGTATCTCCCTTACTTGTATACTAATGACCAATTACTCCCGTTAACTCACCCGCACATACAAGCAGTTATGACATTATTCTCGATATTTATTCCACTAGTGAGAAGACAAGTGGAGATAATTATGTGTTTAATACCACCTTTGTTCATTAGTGTCATCTATTTGCTTCTTCAAGGTACTCCAGTGTTCTCCATTGTAGGAGGAATATTAATAGGCGGTTTTATTAGTTATATGTATTACCGAAGTTTTGATTGGATAGAAGCAATGCCTGAACGATATGTTTTTGGGTTCGCTATTATTGTTCCTATCTTTATAGGTATCCTGATTTATCCGCAGAATGATTTTCTTATATTACCCGGTTTACTTCTTGGGTCGGGCATCGGGATTGCTCTGGAACAATATAAATTAAGAATTAGCATTACAACCAGTTCAGGGATGAGCAAACTGATTGCGTTAATGATTGGATCATCAGGTTTGATTTTGTCTCACTTATTTTTTATATTCAATCCTGTTATTTTCACTTTGTATTATTCACTCTTAGGTTTTCTAGCAGGATTATGGATAACTTTTCTCATTCCACTCCTCCTTTTTAGCACAAAACTTTACGGACAGCAAAGTAAGAGAGGAGATACTGCCTAAGCCTTTTTATAAACTGATTTCTTCTAATACGACCATTTAGCCAGAAATTTTCGGGTTGATTCAGCTCCAAGCTGAATTAACCTGTCTTTTTCTTCATCGGACATTTTAAATTGTGTTGCCGTTATTTCATTGACCGGGATAAATATAATATCTTTTGCATGAAACTTAGAAACATATCGTTGATCATGGGCCGTTCTCATCGTATCAAACATTGAAGTCAGCATAGATAGACCGTTTGGTATTTCTTTAGGTGGCGACTGATCAAATTCAGGAGAAAGTTTCATGCCTAATACAGGTCGTTCAGCTTTCTTCCCTTTCCTCACGAATAACCATAACGGAAAATTACTTAATACTCCTCCGTCTACAATTAACGATTCTTTTCCGTCTTCTCCTTTTAGTTTAACTGGTTCGAAAAAGAAAGGCAGACTACAGCTCATTCTCACAGCTTTTGCAATAGAAAACGTTACCGGGTCTATCCCGTAACGCGGCAAATCATCTGGCAAAACGATAAATCTTCCATTTGTTAAATCAGAGGCAACCAACTTCAAAGTTCCCGATGGCAGATCACCGAAAGTTCTAATTCCTTTCTCATATAAAGCACTAGCGACCCAGTCTTCAAATACTTTCCCTTTATATAGACCCATACGTTTGTATAACTGAATCCACCGTAGAAATGGAAAGACGGTGCTAATAGGATTTTGGTCAAGAAATTGGTTCATATCCAATTGGGTAAAGAGCTGATACATTTCATCATTTGTATAATTAGCTTTAATAAACGCTGCTGTTAGAGCACCTGCACTAGTTCCAGCAACCCGATTTATGTGTATCCCCTTCTGTTCTAATGTACCTAATGCACCAACAAAAGCCATTGCTTTTATACCGCCACCAGCAAAAACTGCGTCTACTTGAGTCATTGGAGGATTCCTCCTTTTAGTTTAAGTGTATTTTATTAAGTGAATAATATGACAAAAAAACTTGAGGTTCCTAATGCAATTTTAAATTTGAATTGGTACAACATCTCGTTAGAAATTAAAAAAACCGGCAAAGCCGTCTTTTCTTAAATACAGCGTGATCTTTAAAGCCACCCCGAGTAGCACCTACGTAGTGCGTGTAGGTGCTACTCGAAAAGAGGCGAACTTCCCTTGATGCTTGTGGCGTAAAGATAGCTGTCAACTTACAAATTCTTATCATTCAAAAAAACTGGACTATTGAATGTTTCACTTCAATAAGTCCAGTCTCGTTATTTAATCTCATTATTTTGTTTTTCAATGCTTCTTAAATCATCTACCCGCTTTGACTTTTCTTCAAAATATTGTACTAAGTCTCCAATACGGTCAATAGCATCCCAACTTAGATGATGTTCAATTCCTTCTACGTCGCCATAAATGTTTTTTTCATCCACACCGATAACCCGCATGAAATCCTCTAATAGTTCGTGGCGGTACACAAGGCGTTTGCCGATTTTTTTTCCTTTAGCAGTCAGCACCAATCCTCGGTATTTTTCATAGATCAAATACTCGTTGAGATCTAATTTTTGCACCATCTTCGTTACCGACGAAGGATGAACCTGAAGGGCATCTGCTATATCGGACACTCGAGCATATCCTTTTTCTTCTATTAGTATATATATTCGTTCTAAATAATCTTCCATACTAGGCGTTGGCATTAAGGTCCCTCCAAAATCTTAAGTTGCGATATACTCTAAAGCTAAGATAATTATACTATAAATAAAACGGACTCTCCATACAAACCCCTAAAAAGGTGCTTTTCACGTTGCTAGAGAATACATAATAAATACACGTGATGAATTTTTTTATCTATTCTGTTGTTTTTGTAATTATTAAGGTTTGAAAGAATTCTAGCAAAAAAAAGTCCCAAGGGTTTTATTTAACCCTTAGAACCTTTATTTTTTCCTTATAATCCACACTTGAGTTGAGCCGAACAATTCGTACACGTATTACAACCGCCGATGTCTTCTACTGTCCCTTTACGGCATACGGGACAAGTATCCCCGACTTCACTTCCAAATGTTACAGAAGTAGATCGTAAATCAGAGATTGTTTCTACTAAAACAACCGGTTTTTTATGTTGTTCATCTTCAGCTTCGCCACCAGTGAGATCAACTGTATAATCATCGTTATCCTCAGCTTTTAAAGTCAGCACTTGTGAATCTCGGCTACCATCCACGTATACAGTACCACCTTTTGCTCCGCCTTTATAAAGTCGTTCATAAACACTTTTCACTTGATCAACAGTGTAACCCTTAGGCGCATTTACTGTTTTACTTAATGAACTATCGACCCATTTCTGAATGATACACTGAACATCCGCGTGGGCTTCGGGACTCAATTCCATACTGGAAATAAACCATTCCGGTAAATTGTTTGGGTCCACCTCCGGATGTCTATCTAAATAATCTTCAAGAATTTTTGCTTTTACCTCAATAAACTTTCCTAAACGTCCACTTCGGAAATAGGAGAAAGAGAAATATGGCTCCAGTCCAGTTGATACTCCGACCATCGTTCCTGTTGATCCAGTTGGAGCTACTGTCAAAAGATGAGAATTTCTAATTCCATGCTCTTTAACCCCTTCAAGAATATCTTCTGGCATTTTTTTCATGTAGCCAGTTTGAGTATACTTTTGCCGTAAAAAGTTCGTTTCATTTTCAGAAGAACCTTCTAAAAACGGAAAGCTTCCTTTTTCTTTTGCAAGCTCGATACTTGTCCGATAAGCAGTGGTAGCAATTGTTTCAAAAACTTTATCAACCAAAGCATTACCTTCTTCTGAACCGTAAACTGTTTCCGTATTGATAAGTAAATCATGAAGCCCCATTACCCCTAGACCAACACGACGCTCACCTTTAGCTTGCTTTGTATTATCCTCTAAAAAATAAGGGGTTGCATCAATCACGTTGTCTTGAATTCGAACTCCAGTAGCTACTGTTTGTTCAAGTTTCTTGAAATCGACAACTTTTTGATCTATATCGGCCATCTCTGCAAGGTTCACAGCTGCAAGGTTACACACGGAATATGGAGCAAGTGGTTGCTCTCCGCATGGATTAGTAGCGACTACCTTTTGCCCGTATGCCTGTGCATTTGTCATTTCATTGGCGTTATCAATAAAGAATATTCCCGGTTCTGCAGAATAAGTGGCACAAATGTTAATTAGATTCCAAAGCTCTTTTGCTTTAATTTTTCGGTACGTACGAACACCAAAACCTAATGCTTCCCACTCTCTAACATCACCATATTCATGCCAATCACGATTATAGGCTTCCATCTCATCTTTAGTATAATTTTCTACGTCAGGAAAACGCAGTTCATATTCCTGATCATTCTCAACAGCTTTCATGAATTCTTTTGTAATACAAACAGAAATATTTGCACCTGTCAGGAATTCGGAATTGTTCACCGAGTAGTTCCCGCCTGCGCGCAGCTTTGATTCAGCTTCAGCAATTATTTTACGGTCGAAACCACCTTGGCCTTCGATATTTTTATAATTAGCAATACTTTGATACATCGCTTCTTCTATTTCGGATAAAGGTGTGAATTTTAATTTTTCTTGAATCAGACGTTTTATTTGCACATCTTCACTATTTTCAGACAAATAACGTAAAATCCGTGGATTTTGCATCTTAGAGATAATAAATTCCAATATATCCGGGTGCCAATCAGACAACATGATCATTTGAGCTCCACGTCTGCTTCCACCTTGTTCAACAAGGTGTGTCAGCTTAGCGATATCATCTAACCATGAGACTGATCCTGAAGATTTTCCATTTACCCCTCTGGCCAATGTATTACGAGGGCGCAATGTGGAACCATTCGTCCCAACCCCGCCTCCGCGACTCATAATCTCCATCACTTGTTTCCGGTGTTCAGAAATACCTTCTCTTGAATCCGCTACAAATGGCATAACGTAACAATTAAAGTAAGTTACATCTGTGCCAGATCCTGCACCATACAAAACTCTGCCTGCTGGAACAAAATTCATATTTACTAACTCGTAATAAAACTTTTCAAAGGATTCATCCCGTTTTTGAGGATCGACTTCTACATTAGAGAGGCCGCGCGCATTTCTCTTAGCTATTTGTTCATAATATACTTCCAATGGTTTATCAATCGTATCTAACGACCTGTCCACAATTCCGGTTTGTTTTTCTTCCTCATCTAAGACACCTAAAAATTCTTCTTCAACTGCAATTTTAGCTCGGCTTTCTTCCCAGTTTAACTCGACAACATATCCATAACCTCTTGCTGGAAACTTTGGATCTGCTTTCACTGTTAAAACAACAAAATCTCCTACTTTCAACGTCTTTTTCTCTGTATCTTTGAATGTGTAACGATCTAACATGACTAAACGTGAGACACCGCTTTGTTTTAATTTCATGTCAGGGGTAATTGGGAAAACTTGTGGAAATTGCTCGATATCACGGTTCAATTCCTCCACATTAATCCCTTTGTTCGACATAAATGTTGTCACAGGCTTTCGCTCCTTTATATATAATGCAATGTATGTATACATCTAGATGTTTACTTCAATCAAGAACGAGGTATCCAGAATCAGATACCTCGTTCTTTGCTTTTTTCAATATATCATAGCATCTTTATTTTATCAATATATAGTGTGGTTTAATTTATAGACAACACCATATATAGACGTAAGGGTTTGTTATATTCATTTTGTCAACTTTATAAAACTCTATAAAAAAGAGGAAACTTAAGCTATCGAGACATAATATTCGATAATATGACAATAACCAAAATATTTGGGGTTTGCATTCTTTTACCTTCTAACAAGTTATACTTTTATTCTTTTTCTTAAAATCAAACGGAATCGTTTGCCAATTCACCAAATTACGTTTATCATTTATAAAGGAAACCATCCAGCGAACTAAAAGGAGTGGCAATTTTAACATGGATATGAGTATTTGGCTATTAATTGCAGTAACTGTTGTACTAGTAGTAATCATAGTGCTTCGTACTAAGAAACCGAAGTACCTAAAAACGCTCGATCAAGAAAAATTTAGAGAAAACTATCGAAAAGCGCAATTAATTGACGTCCGGGAAGAGAAAGAATTTCTAGGCGGACACATATTGGGCGCAAGAAATATTCCACTGTCCCAAATGCGTCAAAGAGTAACGGAGATTCGTCCTGATAAACCAGTATACCTTTATTGTCAGAATGGAACGAGAACAGCTCAAGCAGCAAAAATTATCCGTAAAAAACGTGGAGCAGAAGATATCAACCAATTAAAAGGTGGATTTCGTCAATGGACCGGAAAAATTAAAAAATAACTTCCGGCTTATATAAAGATCGGCTACTCAAGGTGCTAAAGCTCCAGGTAGCCGGTCTTTTTTAATAGAATAGCGTATATACTCCTTCAAACAGAGGGACTCTTTAGATTCCTCGGGAAAAGGCCATGTCTCTTCCCCCCGCCATCGACGCTGAATCGACCATCCACCGAAACATTCAGTTGTTGTTTGAGCTTCCCGCTCTAAAATTCCTGACTATTACTTCTCCAAGCTTCAGTGGTATATCTCAAAATTGGTTTTCTTGCTGCTGTTGTTTCATCCAAACGATCAATGACTGTATGATGTGGAGCTTCTTGAACGACTTCCGGCGTTTCTTCAACTTCTTTTGTAATTTGGATCATTGCATCACAAAATTCGTCCAGTGTTTCTTTCGATTCCGTTTCGGTAGGTTCGATCATCATGCACTCTTCCACGTTAAGCGGAAAGTAGATAGTTGGTGGGTGATATCCGAAATCCAACAATCTTTTAGCGATATCTAACGTCCTTACGCCTAGTTTTTTCTGACGCTTACCAGATATAACAAATTCATGTTTACAATGTTGCTTATACGGCGTCTCAAAATAAGGTTCAAGTCTTCGAAGCATATAATTTGCGTTAAGAACCGCATATTCAGATACCTTTCTTAATCCTATAGGTCCCATCGTCCGGATATACGTATAGGCACGAACATTAATTCCAAAATTACCATAGAATGGTTTCACCCTCCCGATCGACTCAGGAATGTCAAACTCCAAACGATATGTTTCCCCATCTTTCATTACTAATGGTGTTGGCAGATAAGGAACGAGATCGCTTTTAACTCCCACTGGGCCTGATCCCGGACCACCACCCCCATGAGGTGTAGTGAACGTTTTATGAAGATTTAAATGTACGACATCAAATCCCATATCACCTGGTCGTGTTATTCCTAAAATAGCATTCGAGTTTGCCCCATCGTAATAAATTTTACCGCCTACGTCGTGAATGATTCCTGTCATTTCAACGATTTGTTCTTCAAACAATCCAAGCGTATTAGGATTAGTAAGCATCAGGGCGGCAGTATCATCCCCAGCCAATTCTCGTAAATGATCCAAATCTACAAGACCTTGATCATTAGATTTTACTGTGACCGATTCAAATCCAGCCACTACTGCTGAAGCAGGATTTGTACCATGGGCAGAATCAGGTACAATGACTTTTGTCCGTTTATGATCGCCATTAGCTTCATGATAAGCCCTAATGAGCATTAAACCTGTCCATTCACCATGAGCACCTGCTGCTGGTTGTAATGTCACCTGATCCATGCCTGTAATCTCTTCTAAGGAGCGTTGGAGCTTGTACATGAGTTCTAATGCACCTTGTATTGTAGACTCATCCTGATATGGATGTAAATGTGCAAACCCTGGGAACCTGGCTACATCTTCATTAATTTTAGGATTATACTTCATTGTGCATGATCCTAGTGGATAAAAACCTGAATCCAACCCGTGATTTCGTTTCGAAAGTGCTGTATAATGTCTAACAATTTGCAGCTCGGAAACCTCAGGCAATTCAGGACTTTCTTGCCGTTGAAATTTTTGAGGTATGAGTTTATCGAGTTCTATATCTTCAATGTCAAGCTCGGGTAGACTGTACCCAATTCTGTCCTCTTTACTTAATTCAAAAATCAATGCTTGATTTTTGTTGTTCATTTGACTCCCCCCAATACTGACGCAAATTGATCCATTTCCTCTTTCGTTCTTAACTCTGTAACAGCCACCAACATCAAGTTTTCTTTCTCTTTATAGAACCTGGATAAGTCCAAACCACCGATGATACCGTGATCAAGAAGTTCTTTGTTTACGTCTTTTATGGCTTTTGGTAGCTTAATTACAAACTCATTGAAGAAAGGTTGGTCTGTTATCACCTCAACTCCCTCTTCTTGCAACTTATTTTTAGCATAGTGGGCTTTTTGAACATTCTGAGTCGCCATATGTTTGATTCCTTTTTTTCCGATTGCACTCATTGCTATCGAAGCTCCAAGCGCATTTAATGCTTGGTTTGAACAAATGTTACTTGTCGCTTTATCACGTCTTATATGCTGCTCTCTAGCCTGTAAGGTAAGTACAAAACCACGTTGCCCGTGATCATCCGTTGTTTGACCGACTAATCTCCCAGGAACTTTCCTCATTAATTTCTTTGTTACCGCAAAATATCCACAATGAGGACCACCTAATTGTGTTGGAATTCCGAACGGTTGTGCATCCCCTACAACAACATCCGCGCTGTAGTTGCCAGGCGGCTGAAGAACACCTAAGCTTAATGGATTGGAAGAAACAACAAACAATGCCTTTTTCTGGTGACTAATCTTTTCAATCGTTTCAAGATCTTCTATTTGCCCAAAGAAGTTGGGATATTGGACAATCACTGATGCAGTATCGTCATTATATTCTGCTTTTAGATGCTCTAAATCCGTCATTCCGTCCTTGTCATCAATTTCAATTACTTCAAGGTTTTGTCCTTTTGCACTTGTCTTTAACACTTGACGTGCTTCGGGATGAACGGTTTTAGAAACAAGTATTTTCTTCTTTTTTGTTTGCGCTGCACTCATCATCGCCGCTTCAGCTAAAGCTGTTGGGCCGTCATACATCGATGAATTCGCCACCTCCATGCCCGTTAACTCACAAATCATCGTTTGAAACTCAAAAATCCCTTGAAGTTCTCCCTGTGAAATTTCCGGCTGATATGGTGTGTAAGCAGTATAGAATTCGGAGCGAAGGAGCATATGGTTAACGACGGTCGGAATATAATGCTCATATACGCCTGCTCCTAAAAAAGATGGATATTCTTTTATATTTAAATTCTTAGTTGCCAATCTTGTCATTTCTTTGATTAAACTTGTTTCATCCAAGCCTTTTTCAATGTTTAAATCACCTTTAAATCGCACTTCTACCGGTATATCTTGAAAAAGTTCTTCCACTTGACTAACACCGATTGTATCAAGCATGTCGCGCTGATCCTTCTCCGTCATTGGTAAATAACGAAATTTTTCCATCTTCTTATCCCCCTTCGTTATATTAAGACCGTTTATAAAACGGCGTACTTACAACTTTAGCCTTTAAACGACGCTTCCTTACTTGTACTTCCACTTCTGTGCCTAATTCTTTATATTCAGAGTCAATCAAGGCTAAGCCGATATTTTTCTGAAGCGTTGGAGATTGTGTTCCAGTTGTAATAAAACCAATCTTTTTATCCTTATAAAATACCTCATAGTCCGTTCTTGGAATTCCTTTATCCATCATCTCAAGTCCAACCAGTTTTCTTTTAGCACCTAGCTCTTTCTGCCTTTTCAATACGTTTTTACCGAGAAAGTTTTCCTCTTTATCTGTTTTCACTGCAAAACCTATTCCAGCTTCTACAGGCGTGATCGATTTCGATAATTCTTGACCATATAGTGCAAGCTTTGCTTCAAAACGCAATGTATCCCGAGCTCCAAGTCCACAAGGTAAAAGCCCTTCTGACTCCCCGGCGCTTAGAATACTCCTCCATAAGTGGACGGCATCACTTGGAGAACAATAGATTTCAAATCCATCTTCACCTGTGTAGCCGGTTCTGGAGATCAAAACTAATTTATTAGCAAAACTTACTTCTGACTTAAACCTAAAAAATGTTATCTCGGATAAATCCGTCTTTGTTAACTTTTGAGCAACATTTTCTGCGAGTGGCCCTTGAATCGCTAACTGGGCAAATTGCTCTGATTCATTTTCCACCTTTACATCAGTGTTAGCATGTTGCTTCAGCCACTCAAAATCTTTCTCAATATTAGAAGCATTCACAACGAGCAGAACTTCTTCCTCGGAAAACTTATAGATAACAAGGTCATCTACCGTCCCACCATCTTCATAACACATGGCATTATACTGACAAGCACCAATTTTCGCTCTTTTCACATTATTCGTTAAGATTGTTTGCAAATAGTCCATGGTTCCTTTTCCTGTGACGCGAATCTCTCCCATATGAGAAACGTCGAAAAGACCAGCCTTTGAACGCACCGCATGATGCTCTTCTTTAATACTGGAAAATTGAACTGGAAGATCCCATCCCCCAAAATCAATTGTCTTTCCATTTGATTCTTTATACACCGCAAATAGCGGCGTTTGTTTTCCTGCCAATGCTAGCACCTCCATTTAATTCTTAAAATTTAAACATACAAAAAAAGACAGAAACATGCCAGTTAGCAACATGTCCCTGTCTTGTGTACCTGAGAGTTTCGTTTTATTTAATATGCTGTGTGCTAGAAACGTACTAGCACACGGCTTATAAAAGTGTCCCCATGGGTGTTCTGCCTTGAGCAGATTCTTTCCAGAGCTGCGTCCAATAAGAGTCTTTTTGCCTGAGAGATTCACGTCAAAGACGCTTGCTCCTTCGGCGATGGTCCGTTCATTTACGTACGGAACATTCTCTCCCCATATTTTCATTCGCAATTATTGGATTGTATGATTCATGAAACAAACACATTTTGTTCATACTAGGAAACAGACATCTTTCTTTCAATAACTTTACTCTATATTAACACTTTTCTTTTTTTCATGGCAATAGTCATTATAATATTACAATTTTTCACCACATTTAAATAGGTACTTTATATGAGAAAGGAAGATTACTATGGACGTAATGATACAGCGAGACAATCAATGGGGCGAACAATTTTCTGAAGCCCTTTCTCAGCCAGGGTCACTTTCTACTTGGAAACACTATAATATGGGAGTACAAGTAATGAAAGAAATGGTTATTTCCGATTTCAAAGGATTAGTTACTCCAAAGCACCTTCCTCATGTTACTTTTCATGACTATCAAATGGAGACTGCCAAAAAAGTGATGGAAGAGATGCATGGAAAAGCTATTCTTGCTGATGAAGTAGGGTTAGGAAAAACAATTGAAGCTGGCTTAATTCTTAAAGAATATATGATTCGAGGACTAGTATCAAAGGTACTCATTCTCTCTCCAGCCTCCCTTGTGACACAATGGTGTCAGGAATTAAATGAAAAATTTTTCATTCCTGCTGTGGAGCAACGTAAGAAACCTCAGTGGGAATCCGTAGATGTTATGGTGACGTCTATCGACACAGCGAAAAAGGAACCACATGCTGAAACGATCAAAACAATTGATTACGATATGATTATTATTGATGAAGCTCATAAGTTGAAAAATAAACGCACAAAAAATTACCAATTTGCCAGGCAACTGAATAATAAATTCTGCCTATTGTTAACAGCAACTCCGATTCAAAATAAATTGTCGGAAATTTACTATTTGATCTCTTTGTTAAAACCAGGTTATTTAGGTTCCGAAGAAACGTTTTCTTCTCTTTATAAATCTGGCAATAAAAATGATGAGCTCCAGCAGCTTATTCAGAAAGTAATGGTACGTAACAGACGTGAAACAACCAATATGAAGTGGACAAAACGTATTGTAAAAACAATCCCTATTGAATTTTCCGAAGCAGAAAGAAAGGTTTATGACTCGATTACGAATTTGAAAACACCGTTAAAAGAAGAATCCAATCCGCTACAGGGTGGTTTGCTCACGTTAACGATGCAAAGGGAACTCTGTTCAAGTAGAGAGGCTGCTTTTATGACACTCAAACAAACACTAGAAAAAATGGATTCTCCTTCGCCAACTATTGTAGAAGAAATGCAATCCATCATGGTCGCTTTACATGAGCTTCCGGCTCACCCTAAAGCAGTAAAAGTCGTTGATTTAATTAACTCATGGGAAGAGGATGAAAAAGTCGTCATTTTCACGGAATATCGAGCTACGCAACTGTATCTTCAATGGTATTTATCGCAAAATGGTATCACTTCTGTGCCGTTCCGGGGTGGTTTTAAAAGAGGGAAAAAAGACTGGATGAAACAACTCTTTAAAAACCATGCAAGAGTTTTAATTGCAACAGAAGCCGGTGGAGAAGGGATCAATCTTCAATTTTGCCACCGAATTATTAATTACGATCTCCCATGGAATCCGATGAGAATTGAACAAAGAATAGGAAGGTTACACCGTTTAGGACAAGAGAGTGATGTATACATTTACCATCTTGCCATCCAAAATACGATAGAAAATCATATTTTACAGTTACTGTACAAAAAAATTGGATTATTCGAAGGTGTTATTGGAGAATTAGATCATATTTTAGAGAAGTTTAATCAGCAAAGTGTTCAAGAGTACCTTTCATCTACCTTTTCTTCCTCCGAGACGGAAGGAGAAATACGGATAAAGATGGAACATCTTGCTTCTTTAATGCTAGAAAAAAATGAAGGAGAGAATCGCCATGCAACAAGCTGATATCCATTTATTTTTATCTGACTTTTTTCAAGAAAACAGATGCTCCATTCAGCCCCTCTCCTCCACAGCTTTTGAGGTGCAGTTATCGAATGAAATTGATAAAGAAATAATGAATCGTCCTTTTTACTGGCATTACATTGAAAAAATGAACGGTCAACCGAGTCCTTTTAAACTAAAGATTGAAACTGATTCCTCAAAAATGAACGATGATAAAAAAACTGAATTTATACATTATGGCTCCCCTAGGCTTAGACAGCTATTCACACTTGCCATCCAAAAGGGGAAATTTGGCCGTTTCTATGAACAAGTGCAGCCGGAACAACAGTCTGTTCCTTTGAAACCGTGGCTTTGTTTGAACGGATTTATCAACTATCACAGCCATCTCAAAAAAAATCGTTTTTTTTCCATCGGATTAAGTTTAATTACGGGAGAAATGTTAAACGACTTTCATGATCTAGTTCAGAATTGGAAAATTGACAGTCAGTTGCCTCATTACACATTTACTTTATCACCTTTGGTTAAAGAATCTTCTGGCATTGAGCGAATACAGCACTATCTTGTGTCCAGTGTCGAAAAAGAAACACATCATTGGGCAGATGAGGCCATAACAAAAATGAATGTTGATTTAAAACTTCTTGAACAATTTTACACTAGTGAAACATCAAGTAATGAAACCTATGAGAAAGAAAAACAAACGATTAGTGAACAATTTCAGCCCTATGTCACTTTATCCATTGAAAATGGCGCCATGTTTTACTTAAACAGTCATCCATTAAACTAACCGAAATACTATTCACTTTTTTTCTTAACTAAAGCGTGCTCTTCGCAACCCGGAGTAGCACCTTTAAATTGCGTGTAGGTGCCTACTCAAACTGGAAGTGCTACCCTTCCTTTTATGCGCGTGGCTTAAGAGGTCTGTCATCTTATGCTTTCTTATGCTAAAAAAAAGCATCATGAGTGTTTTTCACCCTTGATGCTTCTTCTCCGTTCTTTAGCTATACTGAAAGCGATGGGTATCAACCCAAATAATCGAAATGACATGGGAGCTTTGTATTCTTTTTTTTCCGCTTTTATCGCTTTGCGTACATCTCTTGGTTGATCAACATAAGAAACCAATTGCTCTGTCATGTACTTTACGTAATCATTAGTTTTCATCGAATTTTCCTCTCTATCCATACTTAGCTTTAGGATAGACGAACTTCAAACATTTTATTCTTACTGTGGCATCTAATAAAAGTGTTTTTAAATATTTCCTTCTATCCAGCCGCTAATATTTTTAGTATTCCTATCATAATTATACTTCACTCTTTTTTGTCGACTTCTGTTAGTAATTACTTCAAGTATAATTTCCATATTTGTGTTGCTTCCTTCTATTTCATACTTAACCACCCCCTCTAAATAAGAAAGCTCGCCTTTCATTAGTGTTACTTCCTCAACTTCATCAATCTGTTTCTGAATCTCCACCACGCCATTGAAAATTAACTGCTCCATTCTATATTGATCTTGTTCCATCTCTAGAAATCTTTTTTCATTCTCATATAACACCAAAAAATGAATAAATAACATTGACGATAAAGAAAGAACCATTAATACAAGGAAGAGTGAAAAACCTCTTTCGTTCACTGTTTTTCCCCCTCTTCATAAGTAACCATCGGAATATATGTAGACGGATGAGTTAAAACTTTTTTATACGTATTTTCATTTGCTTCAATTTCAATGATCACTCCATATGGTATCTCCTGAACATGAAAGGAGTTGATTCGCTGTAAAAAAACTTCATGCCCCCCCTCACTTACCCGACGACGGATTTTATCTTGATACTGTTCATAATGTACAATATTTTGATCTTCAGGACGGTCAAAGTAAATTTTGTTGCCTTGGTTATTTAATGAGAAAACTGTACTTTTTCTAAAGTCTACTTGCAGTTGGGTAGTGAATATTACGAATTCCTCATAAGAAAATGAGTTCTGATCTGGTATTGTATCAGCCCACAATCCTGAAATAGGAGGGACCAGTGATACTATTAGCAGAAAAATACTTAGACTAATCAACGTACCAATCAATGTAAAACCACTTTTATTCCTTATTTGGCGTTGAAATACACCAATTTTGCTCACGATGATTACTCCCCTCCCAAGAAAGACAAAGATCTTTAGCGTTACCATAGTTCGATGCAGTAACCGAGAGCGTATATTCTTGCTGCTCACTCGTTATTTGAGATGGAAAAGTTGAGGCATCCTCATACATATGAAGAAATGCAAATTCTTGCAATAGCATCATCGCCTCTTGCTGTTCTCTAATTGTTAATCTCTCGTGTTGAACAATAACAAAATAAGGAAGAAAACAAATCGTAATTACCATCAGAATCAGAAGTGCGATCATTCCCTCATAAAGCAGAAATCCCTTACTAGAATTTTTCAAAATAGAACCTCCCTCGAACTAGTTGAAAAATCAGATGGCACCTTTCATCATTAAACTGAATCTCAATTATTCCTGCTTTCGAAATATTTCCATTAGGCAGAAATCTTAGTTCATTTAACAATAAAGTTCGAGGTAGAAAGGCTGTTCCATCAGGAGTTTCTTTTTTAAATAAGACATTTAACCCGTCCATGACTTGATAAGTTGAACCATCGGTTGCAAAATTAAAGCGAATGCCCTTTCCATTTGTCATGGCATACATTTGGTAGTAATGAAGATCTTGTTCCATTTCCTTTAGGAAATACTCAAATTCAGTTTCCTCCATAGCTCCTTGAAAAGTTGGCAAGCTTATTAAAAGTAAAAGCGATATGATCACTAAGACAATGAGCATTTCTATGAATGTAAAACCATTTTTCATCGAATTATATACCATTTCACCTATTCATCTCTCGTAATTTCGTCACCATTTAATGTTAGACTAGTACCATCAGGGCAAGTTACACTCTTTACATAGTTCTCGGTTTGTAGATCGTTTAACGACGTTGGACGTTTATTGTGTTCAATTTCATAAGCAACAACTTGCGTTTTAAGAAGCTCAATTGTTAGCGACAATAGCAAGTCTTTTTATTTGAGTAATTAATATGGATATTTAAAAAATTTTTGAGTGTATTGTGTGGCTAAGTCTCCACCCTGTAATGCGTATATAATAACAGTCGGAGCTTGTATGCTCACTTCAACTTCTCTTGATTTAGTTTTAGTAATTGAAATAATCTGATTTAACGTTTCATCAAAAGTAAATGTTTTCTTTTTTGATAATTTTTCCATTTGTAATAATTTCCCTTTCATTTCATCTTCTACTTTTTCTATTTCTAACAAATCATATTGTAATTTTTCTGACTCTAATTGCTTTTTATCTTCGCCCAACTTTTTGACTTGCTCACTCATGATATCCACAACTGTTTTATCTTGATTTCCTGAAAGAAATCCTTTGACTAATGAGTTTATTTCATTTTCTAATTTTTCTATTTTTTCATCGATTTCAGAGATGATTTTTTCAGCATTTTCCCTCTTATTATTTAACTCCTCAAATATCATTGCAGAATATTTCTTTTCTTTATTCATGTTTATATTAATTAATTCATGAAGCTCACCTTCCATAAATTTATCCATTAAACGCATTAAAACACCGTGTGAAATACCTCTCATGTCACAACTTTTATAATGCCTACGATTTTTACAAAAATAGTTGTACTCGGTTATTTTTTCCCCACCTCTAACTTTGCTGCCTGATACTCTTATAAAATCAGAACCACACTTACCACACTGGATTTTTTGGTGAAAAACATTTTGAACTATTTTTGCTCCGTATTTATTCTTATTGCCATTTTGATTAGTTCTGTCTTTCATTAAAATATCAACTTTGTCAAACAATTCTTTATCAACAATTGCAGGAATAACATCATCCTTGACGATCCATTCAGATCGATCTTTTATAATTCTGCGATTAGATGAAGTTACACTTGTTTTACCGTACCTATTTGCAACAAGTTGCCCCTTATATTTTTCATTGGTTACGATCCTTCTTATCGCATCTGCTCGCCAATCTATCCCTGACCTAGTTGGGATGTTTTTATTTCTTAGCTCATCTGCAATTATTCGGCAACCCATATTTTTATTAACATACATATCAAATATTTTTCTTATTATTATGGCTTCATCCTCATTGATCACATATCCCTTGGATTCTTCGTCATAGACGTAACCGTACAATGGCCTAGACATATGAAATATGCCTTTGTCTGCTCTTTGTAAATAGCTCCAACTCACCTTTTTGGATCTATCTAAGGACTCTTGCTGTGTAAACACAAGCATCATGGACAATCTCATTTCCCAATCGGACATTTCGGTAGTAAAATCAGCATTTTCAAATACCAAATAGACCTTCTTTTCTTCAAGCATTTTAGCAATACTCATAGCATCAATGTTTCTCGCAAAACGTGAAGGGTCTTTGCAAATTATGTACTTAAACTTTGGTTCTCTTGAAGATATATCAAAAGTTAATTTTCCTGTATTTGGATTTTTATTTACATCTAAACCAGAATCTTCGAGCATGTCCAAGAAACGCTTTCTTTTTGGGCTTGTAGCACTTAATCCTTTGTCAGCATATAAATTGAATAAATTATATCCTTTTCTATCACAATATTTTCGGTAGTAATCTGCTTGATTTTCAAAAGATGTTAACTGGTCTTTATGTGTAGTGCTTACCCTCGTATATACTGCTACTTTTACTTTTCCCACTTAATCCACCTCATTTTAATAGATAAAACAATTATACCATTTTAACTTGCCTATGTAATCAACCATTTTAATTATAAATATCATGTTTAAGCCAAATATCTAGAGTCAAACAATACTTAACAGAATTCTAATGTCTTTCAGGTGTATTTATATTCAAAGACATTAGAATGCCGTGAAGCACCTTTCAAGTAACGCTTATGTCACCTGAAAAAAGAAAAAATAGCCCAACAATTAAGTAGGCTAAGAGTAGATATATGTAATATGCCACGTGGCAGTTATTAAACTAACTCACCTATTTTATGTTCTATATGGTGAATATACAATTCTACTTCTTCACCGTTTTCTTTTTTCAAAACTATCTTACCTTCTTTTAGCATATCCATTTCTGCACTAGCATTTAATGCAGACTCTGTATTGTTTTTTCCTTCTGAATCAATCTCTACATCTAACTTTAACTCCAATGATACTGTGTGCTTTTTCATAATCAATTTCCCCCAAAGGTTTATTTACACGTCATGTTGTGGTATTAATATATAGTATGGTGTGCATTTCCTACTTCTAATAATACACAGTAAACTATGCTAAAGTCAATACATATTTAACAATTTGTAGAAAAAGGTGGAATAATAATGATTAAATTACATCTAGCTAGAATCATGGAAGAAAAAAAAGTAAATATTGCAGAAATAGCTACAAAGACAGGTTTACATCGTAATGGTGCATCAAATCTATATCATCAAAAGGTTGAAGGGATAAGATTCGATACGCTAGAAAAACTATGTATAGCTTTAGATTGTAAAATTGAAGATTTATTAGAAATAGTGGAAAAAGATAGTAAGAAGGAATAATCATGAGTCTAAAAAATAAAGCAGAGGTTTTTATACCCTGCTTTATTTTTATGTGACGATTGCTAAAAGGAAAACAAACACCACAAATATTAAAATATCCTTCGCTTCATTCGTCCACACATTTTTCCTTTCCAAAATATTCGGCTTATCCTTCATAGGAAGAAACTCAACCGAAGTTAATTTTGATTCCACCTTTTTGGGTTGATCCTGGCTTAAAGATTTTCGGCTGGTGAATCGTCCTTTCTCGTCTCTGAATTTTGGTGGTGTCACCTTTGGTTGTTCGCTCAACTTCATAGCTAAATTCTTTATTAATTCTTGTTCCTGCTTTGTTAGATTCACTGGTGTCACCCTCCCTCTCTTCTCTTTTCCAGGTGCTATTCCGCCACGCTCCACCGTCTGAAACCCTTTCCCATGCGGGAGGAGGGAGGGTGGTGTCACCTTGTTTCCTTTGACTGATCTGTTCTTTAAACACATCAGAAAATGGTGCTGCATAAATAGCGAGTCTAATAATTTGAGCACGATCTAACCCAGTTGATTCTTGAACAGATTCAACCCAATCTCTGTAAACATCATCCATCCTTACAGTTGGTCGGTACATAATTCCCCCCTCTGAAACTTGGTGGTGTCACCTAATAAATTGTATTTAAGAGGTGTTGTTTTTATTCAAACTAATTATCATATTTTATAACAATAATTTGTTTATTTTATATTAGTTGTTTTACTATAATAAATAAGTGATAATACAAGGAGGTGCTACATATAGTTGAAGTTTGGAGTGATAACAATGAAGGCAAAGTCCAAAAGTAAAATAAATGAATATTTAGATAGTAGAGGAACTTCAAAAGCGTGGCTTGCTGAACGGATCGGTGCGAGTCGTGCTCAAGTGAACAATTGGAGTAAGAATGAAAATGGCGTTGTTGTCTCTCAGCCGTCTGTGGGTTATGTATTAAAGATGATTCGTGTCTTAGGCTGTGAGTTGGATGATATTTATGAAGAGGTGAATGATTGAGAATGTTACAAGAAAAGTATTTAGAGGGGAAAAGTTGGTCAGACAATAAGTAAAGCAGAGACATATCGCCCCTGCTCTTTTTATTACTTTCTTGGATTATTGGTAGTCTGTCCATCTTTATCCAAACATATTAATTATTGTTTATCAATATGGATCAACCAGCCGAACTCTTTTTTCAACTCTTTAGCGTAGAACTCTGCAACATTCTTACCAGTAAACAACCCTGTCACGATGCGATAGCGAGGGTTGAAGTCAGTGTGACTAGCTTTTTCGTGCAGTATCCACGAATATTTTGCTTCTAGTTCTTTGATTGCACTATTATATTTTTCGGCACTGTCAAAGTATCCTGTACGTAATCGGTATCTGCCTTCGTCAGACGGTGAAGGTCTTGTATTTTTTTTACTTGATTTAGAAGATGCTTTAACTTCCTTACCAGTAATTGCCTCGACTAACTGTATTGCATATTCGTCCACATTTTCTTTAATCTTTTGCATGTCATCAGCATTGTTAATAAATCCTAACTCTATTAACCTGTATGTAATGTTGCGACTTGCAAATGTATTTAAATTGTATAGATCACTTCGATAGCTAAAACCATCACCGCTGCGTAAACCTACATTATTTTTTACAACATCACGAATAGTTTTGTCTATGTCATCTGGAGAATAATCTTTATAAATGATCACATGACCTCCAGAAGCGTTCTTTGCCCAATCTAAGTGTAATTCTGTTACTTGGTCGTAACCTTTTAAACTCGGTGCTAATTGATGACCATAGAAATTATTTTTCGTATGAAAATCCATATTATCAGGTGCAAATTTCTTCATAGCCGGAATAAACTTCTCTCTTAAAAATTCAGATTCGTTTGTCCCACTTCCGTGTGCACCTGGATCAACTTTTCCATTCGGTTGTAATCCGTGACCTGCAATTATTAAATGTTTACTCATTATCTTCCACCTCAATCTTCTTTTTCTTTCCCAACTCAAATAGTCCTACTGATGATAAACCTGAGACTCCACCAGCCCACAGTCTTTCTGCTAATCCGATATCAGCAAATGGAAATGAGGCTGCACCTAAGGCCAAGCCAATAACAACTGCAATCATTGGCATGTATTCTTTCTTTATGTTAATTGACTTTTTAACAGCCTGTACTAAACCTGTTGCTATCGGTGCAATGACAGTTGCTAAAATTAATATTTGTTCCATTTCACATACCTCCTTGTAGTAAAAATGTTAAAATTGCCATAATAAAAGCGCCTATGATAAGGCGCAGTATCCATGTAGTATTACTATCAATTTTATCTAGTTTTTGTTCTAGATGATCTGTCCTTGTTTCAGTACGAGTCTGCCTATTTGCTAAATCATCGACACGACTGTCTAGTTGATTAAACTCCTTTCGCGAAATGAAATCATTATTTTCCATGTTGAACCTCCAACTCTTTGACATAACAAAAAACCCACCGATTGGCGAGCTTAAAAATACTTTTGTGTACTTGCACCTTCTAATTCTAATAATTAATAATTTCTTTTGATGTTACATGATAAAATAATACAAAATTTGTATTACAATGTAATTAGTCAATGGAAAGTGGTGATTAAAATATTACTTTATACTACCTTATATAGTCCGTTCATCCCTGAAAGTAGATGGTTAGATTTTAATGTGAATTTTTATTCGAATTTATTTTCAGGAATAATATCTGGTGTCTTCACTGGGATAATAGTAGGCGTTATTATTTGGAAACTCCAAAGTAAAGACAGAAAAAAACAAATTGAAAGGGAGTGCACTAGAGAAGCAAATATATTTCTCCAAAACCTCAAAGAAAAAGTAAATTACTCCCCAGCTATAACTATATCTGAAGATCCAGTTGAAGTTCTACCTTCTAATACATACAAGACGATACTCTATATTAACGAGAATCCTCTCGCTTATTGGATTAGTAACCTAAAAAAATCACAAAACCAAGAGTTAGGAACCTGTTTAAAACTTTTAGAACTTTATCGCCGATATGTAAAATCCGCCTCTCACTTAGATGCGAAAGTCACAAACAGACTTATAGAAGATCATGACTCCTTAAATTACTCACATTATTTAGCCCCTTTTTACGGTCTTTTGTCTGGTGTCAATATTGATAAACTAAATAGATTTTTTCATTTAAACAAATTGACCCCTGATCTAATAAAAAGATTTGAAGCAATTCAAAAAGAAGAAAATATAGAAAAACCTCTTCAAGAATATATTTGCAATCGTGATAAATTATTAGATAAATTTAACGAATTAGATAGAGAATTGCAAAGTGATAGATAAATAGCCATAACTAACAAAGAGCCCTCAGAATGATCTGTGAGCTCTTTTTTCTTATGAATTTTCATCTTCTTCAAATAAAAATATTCCATCCTTTGACCAGTATTGAACTTTTTCTTTAATAGGATCGTTAACATCATTTCCATTACCTTTAACCACTCTTAACTTTATAACTTCAATCATCTCAGCTTTTTTACAAGGAGATCTCATACCCGCCCTCCTTTCTATTTCATTTCTTCTAAATACTTGTTAGACGATACCTCCATAGAAATATAATAAACAGTTACTTCAATTAGTCTTTTTAGATCAGTTACATCTTTATCTTCCCACTTCCTAGTATAGTGAGCTTCGTCGTTTCCAATCCAACTTGCTCTTTTGGCCATTTCTTTTATATTAGTGTTATCTAGTTGATTCAAACATTGACCTAAAGGCATTCTAGTATACTTCTCATCTTCGTCTGAATTTAGATAAGTTAAGTAATCCTTAATCAAAAACTCTAACGCCTTTCTATAACCTATCCCAGAAATTAAAGTTAATTCATTTTGTTCTGCTTCAAACGATTGATTGTATATATTAACAAAGTATGGCGATACCTCTTTTATTTCCTCACTAAATTCATTTGCAATAGGTTTATTTGGAGCTGTTTTTTCAAGTGAAAACATTTCTGCCGGGGAATTTCTTGTATAGTATCCAATTATTAAACTGTGACAATCTAGATTGGTGCATTGAAACGAAGACTCCATAAAATTCGTTTTACTACCACCTCTAACAAAAACAGATGAGATAAAAATCGGGTCTATATTTTTGTGGCATAAACCACATTGATGGGGGAATTTATTAACACTAAGATTATGATTAACTGATAAATGCTTTACAACGATTTGTCTGGACATATTTCCATCTCCTTAGTCTTTTTATACCCCCATCTTAACAGAATTTAAAGTATTTAGTTTCCCAAACTAACGCTGTTCAGTTAGCATGGGAAATAAAACTATAGACATCCGTTAGTTGATTATGCCTTGTTCCCTACATTGTTCAAAAAACAACTTGTATCCCTTCTTTTCATTATCAATTTCCATGAAATTTTCATAAGTAGGGATTTCAGGAACATTTTTAAAAATATCTTTAAAAACACTAACAGGAACACTGCTTCCACCAGGTAGACTAATAATGTCCAATACATTTAAAGATTTTAAAAAAGATAACATATTACCTACCTCCAATAATTTTGAAGTTGAAACTGCCTGTTGTTGCATTACTTGCTTGTAAATAAATTGCCATGTATTTAATTAATGAATTTAATTGAGGTATATCAGCGTCTGTTATTATTCTAGAAGCACCAGACGGAATCGCAATCGTCCCCGCAGTAATGTTGTAATCTAACATGTGGCCACCACTCGATTTTTCATATAATTTTATACCTCTGATATCAATCGCTACATCGTGATTATTTTTAATATAGATACTTCTTTTATTATAACCACTAACGTCAATCGGAATCACGCTGTTTGTTGATTGAGTTTGATTTTGCCCGAAAAACCCAGCAGCCATTGTCAGGAAGAAATCTAGGTTACTTTGTTCCCACGCATACTCAACAATACTCCCAGTTAGCGTGGAGTTTGTATCCAGCGTTCCATTGAGTTTATCCTCGATTGCTTGCAATCTTGATGTAGCATTTACATCACTGACATTTACATTTCCCTGTACTTCTTTAGCAATGATTTCTTCCATCATGCTTTTTGTAACAACTTCAAATTCCCCTGTATCTGGATTAAAGTATTGCGGTGCTGGTTTACCGTTAGCTAGTATCAAATCTGCTGCTATATTTTGTGCCAATCTAATCCCTCCTCAATTCTCTTGCAATGTTGACTTTTAAATAACCCTCATTCGGAAATGTTTCGATCCGACCATCTATGTAAAACACTTTAAATTCGCAATTAAAAAAACCCACCTTTTCCGTGTGGATTTTGTTAAATGTGACAAGCACATTACCATCAATTATGTCTGTATCTATCGTGTGATCACTCATGATAAAATGTATTCTATCAACATCAGTGGTCGTTAACACTCCATTTTCTGTGGATAGTTCAAACTTTAATCCTAACCCTGTATCATTCTGTTTAAGATACAACATTTGAACCACGCTCCTTATTTTCTTCTAATACTTGAAAATGTGACAAGAACGTGTAATTTGATTGAATCCTCACAACTTGACCGATTGCCTTTCTTTCATATGTAAGAATTTTGACTTTGTTCATGACATCACCTCTTCAATTCGTTCTCATATTGTTTAAATTCATCTTTAATCTTAGTTATGAGAGTAGGTCGTTTTTGACCGAATATGACTTCAAGATTAAATCCACTAGCCTCATAAACTTCTGTAAATTCTGTAATTCTCTGATCTACAATTACTCCCCACTCACGATTCATCTGGGTTGTTATATCTCCCAGGTTATAATCCTTTTCAT
Source organism: Salipaludibacillus sp. CF4.18 (assembly GCF_051262595.1). Taxonomy (NCBI): domain Bacteria; kingdom Bacillati; phylum Bacillota; class Bacilli; order Caryophanales; family Bacillaceae; genus Salipaludibacillus; species Salipaludibacillus sp. CF4.18. The sequence goes on along the minus strand of NZ_JBIMEV010000012.1, from coordinate 27,039 downwards.
AAACAAACGGCCCAACCATTTCGGTTTTCTTTGTTCGCTTAAAAGTTGGTTGTAAATGACTGACGAACGATTCAAACTCATCTTCATATGTAGTTTTTGTTAAAGGGTTCATAATCTCAGCTTCAAAATATAATTCATTTTTTAGCTCTTTCATTTTCTGTGTACCCCTTATTTTAAGTAACTCTATTTCTTCTTGTTCTGTTAAAATTTCATCGCCTATGTCTCTTGCATCCACAAACGTTTCATAGCGGTCTACTCCAGTACTTTCACCCGATTCAACAACTAGCCTATCTGCACCTTCACCTTGTCCAGCCACATAACCAACATTTTTCATATCGATATCACTATCACTAAATGACTGTGATTTAACATTGCCAAACTCTGGAGCAAAATAAACGGGACTGTTTTCAGTTTGATTTACACTTAAATCTTTTCCCTCATACACATCAAACACAAATTGATTATTTACTGTATCTAGAGTAATATCCCAACCTAATCCACTGATAAGGCTAATCTCTTCAAGTTCTTCATCTAACTTTTTATAGCGTGATTTCCAACTGATAGATTCACCTCTGTTTTGATTAGGTGCGATTACAAGATTTGGAATAGCCCTACTTGGATCAGCTGGGTTGACTAGGTTATTATTGATAAAATGTTTCATTACCGTTTCAGCATCACCTGATATATTGTCATAAACCGTACCAGTTGGAGGCAAGGTAACACGTTGTGAAACTAAACCCTTTAACGAGTGACCTGTAAATAACCAATTTTCCGAAGCCTTTCCATTCTGATCAAGCTGAATTTCTCGCTTTCTAACGATACCTATTTTCTCTTTAGACAAAGCTATGAGACACCCTTTTTTTATTTTGGATGTCCCGTTCGATTCTCTATGTATAACTAACTCAAAATCACCTAATGTGTGCCAAGAGTTGGTGTAAATCATGCTTAAATAGTCGCTTGTATCTCCTAATGGTTCTAAATCTTTAGAGAGTATTTTTACTGTTTTCATTAGACCTCAATCCAATCAGGATACTTTTCTGATTCTTTTGCATTATCGCTAATGTAATTAATCAGCTCCACATGATATACTCCATCGATTTCTTTAACCGATAAAAATGGAGTGTCGTTATCAGGACTAAATGGAGAAACATTTAAGTAGTCTCTCGCATCGAATGTGCCCCATAACTCGCCATCTAGCATACAAGTGACGTTAAATCCATCATAACTGTAATCTATTTCTTTGTTTGAGTTAGAAGGACTAAGGAATATCATCATGCGTGTTTCCCCCTTGCTAGAAGGTGTACTGTTGCTGTATCGCCCGAAACAAAGTCAGACATACCTTGTATCCGGTTTATTATTATTGTAACTCCACTTTTTGTGTTTGGAGTAGGGTAGCCGTTTAAAATTTGCGAGTTGCTTAAATTGGTTGCTGTGGCATTCCCTCTGTTTGGGGTTATGACAATATTACTGTCTACAAACTCGGCTGGGAAAGTCCAGTTGAATTCTAAAGACGATGCACTTACAAACGTTGCTGTCCCTTTGTGCCAACATTCTAACGTCTTATTTCCACTTTTTCTATAAGAACCGTTTGTATTGCTTCCTTCTTCGGAAACCATGTTTACCCAACCCTGCCAAACTCCTAAACTCGTATGTCTTACTAACATCCGGCTAGTAGGGGAACCAGTATTTTTAAGTATTTGAAACCCTGTTGTTTGTATGGCTCTTATAGTCGTAACGACACCATATTCCATACCTTGCCAATTATTTATTCGCATGACTGATACACCAAAGTCATAGCCTTCTAACGTGGATGTTTCGGTTAAGGCATCGTCTTTTTTAAGTGTCCCGTTAGGTAAGGCTGGACCACAAACATCTAGGTTCTCACGTTCGTCTGTGATTTGAGTAGAATCTATAAATGATTTACCCGCTGTTACTAATATTTGTGCCAAACTAATCTCATAAATAGATGTGTCTCTTATTAGCGTTGGTGCAACTGGAGTAGTTGAAGCTGTGCCTAATCTAATCAATGTCTCTACAGGATTCGTTGCATCGGGAGACTTATCTAGTCTCACAACGAGTCTATCAATCCTATCGTTTGTTGCATTAGCTGTATCTACTGTTTTATTTAAGGCTGATGTATTGCGATACTCGTAACCTTCCAAAAAAGCGCTTCCTATCGACACACTTACTTCCATCGTGTCATTTGCAGTAACCTTTAATCCGCTAAAATAACCCGTTTCTAAAAAGTTGGAAAAAAACTGTGCGAAGTCTTGCGCACCATAATCACCACCACCATCAAAAAAACGTCCTAATTCTGCCATGTTCTCACTCCTTTCTAAACTCCTGTATATAATTTTTTAAAACTAATATTTACTAATGCAGTGCCACCCGCTGTTGCGTTGTATGATATAACATTCTCCCCGACATCCAATTGGAGAAAAGTTGATTCCCAAATGTCGATATATCCCCACTCACTCTTTTCATTTCCATTTTGATCCACAGTAACTACTTTTCTCTCATTACCAAAAGCTGTGTTAATGATGAGTTTGTCACCCTCAAATAATTCACGTTTCACTCTAATAAACTCGCCTGTAGTAAGGCTCGTCACAATTGGATTTGTTGCCGGCCCATTAAACTCGATCTCAATTGGGCAAGGTACATGACCGTCATTATATAGAGTAGCTTCTGATCCACGCTCACCGAACTTGACCGGAAAAGAAAAAGGAAAAGAAAATTTAGGAATAAATGCTGCTAATGGTTTTGTTATTTTCTCTATTGATTGCCAATAAGGATTAGACGCATAGATAGAGAAGAAAGCCTGCTGAAAATCTACCGACCTATTATCATTTCCACTTGGGAAAGAAGGAGTTTGATCCACAACACACTTTAAATCTCTAATTACATCATCGTTTTCATAACGCAAAACGCCCTCACCCAGCTTAGGGTTAAGGACGTTTAACATATAACTTCTTTTTTCTGTAATATTTCCCATGATAGCAACTCTAATATCTAACGCTTTACCCTCCAACATTGTATCTATAAAGGTTTCACCGTCTTGATACGGGCTTTTTTGTGTCTGTATATTTGTTTCTGAACCACCCATCCCATCTATAAATTGGAGAAGAAATGGGGGTTTATGTGAAAATTCAATAGCTTGACCTCGGTTATTTGTGAATGTTAATTTCTCCATTTATACCCCCCATTCCATAGCCAATTGACGGCTTGCTTGTAATTGTTTTCTTTTTATTTCGCTTGGCGATAAGGCTTGTGGACTGTTAATTGTAATGTTTTGTGTGATTCCACCACCGCCGAACATATCCTTTGTTTCTCCGTTCGAATACACGTTTGAACCTTTTGGCAAATTAACTAATTCCGGCCCTGCTTCACCGACAATTGCAGCACCACCAGCAAAATTTCTTACTCCGTCTTTAAACATCGGAATGTTTGGTGTTTTCAAAGAAACAGAAGGTACGCTAAAGTCAGGCCCAAATGGGATTTTTATATTCGCACCGCCAATTGTTAGCTGTAGATCATTCCACTTTCCAATGATCCAGTTAACAGCCGATTTAAAAGCATCTTTTAAACCGTCCCACATTCCTGATGCTGCGGTAGTAAATTTTGACTTTAAACCTCCAAAGAAAGTTACAAGGTCATCTACTTTCCCTTTTACCCATTCAACGGTTGTCTTCCATATTTCTGTCAATTTATCACCTAGCCACTGTGTAGCAGCTACAATTTTATCCCAGTTTAAAATGATGAGAGCGACTAATCCTACTATTGCCCCAATCACCCAGCCAACAGGCCCCATAGCAATAAACCAAGCTGCCGCCATTCGTGCTGCTTGAATCATAGCTTGTGCGCCCATCCAAACCCATTTCGCAACCATTAACGCTGCCGTTACTACCATTGTAACTCTAGCTGAGAGTGCAGCGACTTGTGTCATTACCCATGCTGCAACTTGTTTTACCGCAGATATGGTAGCTTGTATCCCTAATTTTATCCATTGGATAATCAAACTAGTAGCGATTAACGCTGCATAAGCAATAATAATAGGCTGTACGAACGCCCAATGTTCCTCGATTTTGTCTGCTAACTCACCTACAATATCGATAACATTTTGAAACAAATCCTTTATTTTATCAAAAGCTGTTTCAAAGGCTTCTTTGATCATTGGTAAATGTGGCTCCAGCCATTCCCAAAATTCCAAAAGCGCCGGAAGTATTTTATCTTGTATTATGTCATTAAACGTTTGTAATATTTCGACAATTTTATTGAAAGCTGTTTCAAAATACTCTCGAATTAGTGGTAGATTAGGCTCTATCCACTCCCATAAATTAACAAGAACTTCTCTTGCACTTTCAAAGGCATTCAAGAAAAACTCTTTTATTTTGGGTAGTTGAGTTTGTGCCCAACCATGCAATTCCTGAAATTTAGGTAAAATATGAGTTGTAACAAAACTGCTTACATTACTCATAGCCGTTTCGATTAGATTGAAAGCATTTTCTCCAAACGCCTGTATTTTGGGCATCTGACTTTCGAACCAGTCAAACATTACTGTTAAAATTGGTAGCACTTTTAATCCAATCTCTGTTACAAAAAAGCTTAATTTCTCTTTCATATCTTCCACTTTTATTCTGAAGTCATTAGCTTTCTTAAGATTATCCTCTGAAATTATGTTTGCTTTATCTTTTGCGTTGTCCATCGCTTCAGCGCCTAAATCAACAACTGGAGCCAACTCTTTCCAACTGCCACCAAACAAGTCTGTCCCTATTTTAGCTCTATCTGTTTTATCCTCAACACCTGATAAAGCTTTAGTGAGTACATCCATTCGTTCATCAGCACTCATGTTTTCAATTTCGCTAAGTGATAAACCTAACTTACCAAGTGCTTCTTGCCCCTTGTGCCCTTCTACGCTCATTGTATCTAGGTTTTTTGTAAGCTTTAATGAAGCATCGGCAACTGCATCAGTGGCAACACCTGCTTCTTCTGTTACCTTTCGCCATTCTTGTAAAGAGTCTGTTGTCATCCCAGTTGTAGAATTTAAATCTAGTATTTCATCGGCGGTATTTCCTACTTTTACACCAAGTGCTACCATCCCACCGATTGCAGCACCAGCTCCGGCAAGCAATCCGGCGCCCCATTTAGCTGCTACTTTGATTCCTTTTCCTAACTTTTTGGATAAACCATCTGCTTTCTTGCTTGTATTTGCAATGCTTTTATCGGCTTTATCATTATCGACAAGGATAGATCCCATCAATTTGAACAATTCCATATTTATTCACCGCCTTTCTTGTCGCGGATTTTAGCCCTTATTTCTTCAACTTCTTGTAAAATGTCTTCTTTTGGTCGAATGTTATCCGGTTCTGTTTGCAGTTTGAAAAACTGACTAAATGGTATAAACGTTTTATCGTCCATATTTTGATACCTCATCAGCCACATATTTCGAGCTCTATCTTCTTCTTGTTTTTCAAATGCTTTCTTTATCAAACTCAAAAAATCATCGACATCTAGAGACATAATAAAACTCATATCGTTGTATCTGTGAAGTAATAGATCATAAAGTTCAACAGGGTTTACTTCACAGCCGTTTGAAAAAAAGTTTTGAAACTAGGGTCTTTAATAACGTCTTTTAAGACATTAAACATTTCTAAGATTTCCATGTCATCAATTTCTTTTTGTTTCTTTTCTAAGAATATACCGAGAAAAGACATCACTTCTTTTTCTGCATTTGGTAGTTTTTCAATAAAAATGTATAAGTAATCGAAGCTTTCCGTATCATCGAGTTGTTCCAATTCCTTTTCTGATTTCCCTTGAGTCTTTTGATAAAATTCCTTCAGTTCATTTTTGATATCAAGTGCCTTCACCATTTTGATAAACGGAAAAAAATGCTTAGTTTTTAACATGATTTATACCTCCATATAATAAAATAAAGAGCCCTAATTAAAGGACTCTTATACTGCGTCTGTAAATACGATCTTCCATGGTTCTACATCTGTTGTTCCTTCTAAATACGTTGCCGTGTACGTTGTCTCAGGTACAACTTCTTCTTTATCTTTAAGATCCCACTCAATACTTTCTAGATTAAGTGCATTCTCGAGAGTAATTACAACACTACGTCCAGAGGTTGTTTTACCTGTCCATGTGATTGTGTCGTTGTAATCTGCATCTTCTATGTCTGTTTTGGCTGTGATCGTATCTGTGGTAAGGTCTGTGGTGTTTTCTACGGCTGGATACATTTTTGGAAGGGTCGATGCTAAGATTTCTAAAGAGTTCATCGATAATTTAGCAACACTTCTAATTTTTCGAATACGTCCCTTAACTGGCCCGTAATCCCCATCTGCTTCTATGTTACGGTACTCTCGTTCAATGGTAAGCATACCGCCACCTCTTGTTAGTCCTACATCTGTAACACCAATACTAAATACGCCATCACCTAAAATAATGTCATTCATTTTAACTATCTCCTTTCGAATGTTCGTGCTTCATATGTATATTTTATTCGTTTAATTTTTGGATCATCGTCTGTTAGCGGCAACCTATTTTCTCGGTAAAACGTAACAGATAATTCATTGTTTACAGTAATCGTTTTACGATGTAAGGCTTTATCAGCACTATCTATTAATGTTTCAATCGCTGTTGTATCACCATTTGCTGGTACATCCCATGCATCTACATCTAAAACAAATTGTTCCAGGCTTCCATCATCAATACTATTCGGCAAATCATAAACCAAATAAGGGAAGTCTGATCCATCCGGTGCAGACTGATAATGTACGTGAGGATGGATAGACTTGAGAGCCGTTTTGATTATTTTTCTTAGTTCTATAACTTTTATCATTGTCTAGCATCCTCACTTTTCAGCTTTGTCATTGCTTGTGTACTCATCTTCATCTATCAAACCTTTTACTTTGTTCTCATTTTCAATTGCTGATAAATATTTTCCTTGAATCCTCTGCATCTCATCTATATTTTCAAATGCAGTCCCTCTTAGTATTCCTCTTGCAGGTTGTCCCTTTTCTCCTAATTCACTTTTAGCACCATACCAAGCATCATGACGAAAACCTATTAAAAGATCATTTTCACGCTTTCGAACCCAATATTGAGTGGATTTATAGATACGTTTAGACTTTTTCATGCCAGGTAGTTTCTTTAACTTTTGGATCATACGTTTTCTAATTAGTTTGGCACAATCTCTCAATGCTGCTCGTTTCAATTCTTTTAGAGAGTACTGAATCTTATCCACATTTGATGTAAATTTAACGCCATCTTTTGTTACCTTTGTAACTGTTTTAGGCATCGGCATCTAAACCAACCCCTGACAGGTTAATTCAGCTATCTCGCCATTTTTTGAATACGCTCGAATGATGTCATAGGTTTTATAATTAAACTTTAACTTTGTTTCATCTGCATATTCCTCGGCTCTAATCTCAAACATTAGTTCAGGCCGTAAATCACTCATAGCAGCTTGATAAAATTCCGATTGACGAATTGATTTCTTATTTGCAAAAACAGTCCGAGATGTTTCAGCTTCAATTGAGTCACCCATAGCATTTTCTGTGTACGTAGTTGTAATAAGATCAACTTGTTCACCCCACCGTGTCACGATAATCACCTGCTAACGTTAGATGTTGCTTAAGCATCAAATAAGACTGCTCAAATCTTTCAGCGTCTGGATTATCATATCCAAAATTAGCTTTACAATAAGTTATAATTGCTCGCTTTATTAGACTATCTGGATATTCCGCATCAGCCTTCTCAGGACTAACACCAGCAAGTTTTAAATCATCACGAGCGCTATCAATCAATTCTTGAATTTCATCAGCATCAAATACACTGGAACTAATACGTAAATTTGTTTTGACTTTCTCAATCATAGCCATAGTCACTCACCACTTTCCATTCGTGCGATTGCCTTCTTTTTACCTCTGACTTTTTCACCATTCGGCAAAAGATAGTAACCACTACCCAAGTGATTTAACTTAGGTGTTTCTTTTTTCGTGTTTTCTTTAACAAAAACTTTTTCTTGTTCTACTTCTTTCTCAATAAATCCTAATGAATGAAGCTCAAAAGTACGAGAGGATGATCCCTCGTACTCCGAACCTATTGGATAACGTTTACGTGTGCATTTATCTGTAAACGGTTTTATTACTTTAGACATTTACATCAACTCCTATTAAACTGGTACTACTTTAGATACACGTAGGAAACCATTCATAGCAGTTACATTACCACCAGAAAATACTACACCTTTGTGTGCAATCATTCCTTGCTTAAATTTGAAGTCACTAGAACGTTGAACATCCATCTGACTGAATACAGCCATTGTGTAATTAGATAGTGAACCATAAGCCATTGCATATTCGCCATCAACTGTAGCTGAGTCAGAAATAGCTTTACATGCACTGTTAAGGATAAAAGGAACTCCATCAATAGTACCTGTGTTACCGTTATTAACTACGTCATATACTTTGTCTCCATCAGCATCACGTAATGTTGCAAATTTCTTCAAGTCTTTTTTGTTAAGGATTAAAACTGCTACGTCTTCAACATCCTCGTCCCCACCGTAAGAATAAACAATCTCATCAAGTGTAGTCTCATCGATAACTTCAATACCCTTGTCAGTTAGGGGATCAATTGCCGTTGCATTAGCCGAGAAAATACCTGTTAAACGGTTAGTTGCACCTGTTCCTACTAGGATTTCTTTAGTCAATTTCTTACGAGTAGCAACTGTAATACCGTCTACTACCACTGCATCATAATCTGCCGCTGGAAGTTTAGTAGTTTCTTCGCTGTCTTCTGCATAAGCAGTTACTTTTGACTTACCAATGTCTGCATAACCGAATACTGGTTCAGCAGTAGCATAATCTGCTCCTTCTAATACATGGTCGCCTTCTCCATAACCTTTTAAGTATGGTTGTGTAAATGACTCTCCACCAATTAAGTTTTTAACATGTACTCGGTCAATTAGTGTAGAAACCTCATTAAATGTACGTTTAATATCTGTTGCTTGATGCTTAGGTAATACAATATCGCTTGAACCTACTGTTACACTTCTGTTTTCCATTAACTCTTTTCCACGCTGTTCTGCTGATTGCTTTTCCATTTTCTCTCGCTCCTCTTTTTCTGGATTTGTAGCACCTTCTACTTCTTTTGTCTCAACTGTTCGAGCTGTAATTGCTTCGGCCATCTTTGTACGTTTCTCAATTTGTTCTTTTTCTTCATTCAAACCTCTGATTTCAGTTTCCATTTCCTCTAAATTAACCTCGCCACCGTTTTCCAATAGTCCTTTAATCTCTGCTTTTCGTGTTTCAATTTCGTTTAGTCTGTTCATTTTTAATAGCCTCCTGTTTTTTTGTTAAAATTTTTAATTCTATACTTTTGTCTATTGCAAGTCGCACACTATCCAGCGTGATGTTGTTCTATCCAGTCCAACTAAACTTAGACAAAATAAAAAAGCATCTAACCAGATACTTTGTTTACAAATAAGTCATAAGTATTAACTTTTTACGGTGTTCCTGTTCCATCTGTTTTTGATCATCTATTAGTTTTTGCTCTTGTTCTACTAGTTCTTGTTGAGCTTCAAATAAGCTCCTTGCGCTAATTGAAGTGTCATCGTAAGCTGGGATATCCACACTAGACACGTCATATAATTTTTTTACCTTTTGAATAGTTCGTGTATGGTTTGCCATATCATAACTATCTTCACGAGTAATAAAAGAAAAACTCATACGATCAAGATAACCACCGTTGATTTCTTCATATAATTTCCTACCCTCGTCAGTACCGTCTAACCTTGCACGTATGTATAAACCTTTATCATCAGTAGTTATTTGTAATGTTTTGTTTCTCGTTCTAGCCATTACTTTACCTTGATGATTATAATTAAAAATAACATCTGACATATCTGCTTCATCAAATGCTTTATCATCAATTTTTTCAAAATGTTCAATTCCATCTACCTCATATAGTACAGTTGGTGAATTAAATGTTGCAGCATAACCTTCTACATACAATTCTTCTTTCTCATCTTGTGCTAAGTTTTCTGCCACTGCTCGTAATTCAAACTCTGCAAATCTACGAACTTCTTTATCTTTTAATTTTTCAATCGTCATCGGTTTCGTCACTCTCCTTTCCGTTAGAATTATCTTTAATATGTGCTCGACCCATTTGATAATTGGAAGCTAAGTCCTTATCAATATAATTTAAGGACACTATTTTCCTATCACCGTTGGGAAGAGGAGACATGTTAAATATTTCTCTTGCTTCGTTATCAGTCAGCAATCCTCTGTCAGTTAAAATTTCTACCATTTTTAGCTTAGTTTGAGTAGAAGCATATTGTATTCTATCTGTGCTGAATACTATGTGATGACCAGCATCTTTCTCTTTTCTAGTAAACAAAGCGTTGGTGAAAGTTAAAGATAATTGAATGGCTAATGGTTCAAGGATTGATTCATAGAAAGAATTAAACTGTTGTTCAGTGTAGTCTGATTTCACAATGTTTTCATTTATTCCATAGTACTTATAAACTTTCTCTTGAATCAGTTTCATCTGTTCCCCATCGACCATTTTAGGATCGTTGTTTAATTCTTGGAATTTTGCTTTAGCATCAGTTGCAGCTACACCACCACTGTTACTTATGCTCATAAAACTCTTCTTAAATTCGTCTGCTTGTGTCTTTAAGTCTTCTGGTCTTATTTGACCTTCAAAGACTAATAATCCACGCAAATAAGCTGATGATTGAACAGCATTGGCTATTCCATCATCAGTTGTTTGGATTAATTGGAGTGTTGGGTTCAATGCTTTATCAGATGTCTCACCATATAGGTCATTCTTATAAAAGAATCTTCGCAAATGAATCAAATCACTATAGGGTAATGTCACTTCTTTTCCACCTAAGAATCTAAAACGAGCAAATATTTCTGTCTGACCTTCTAATTCTGCTTCAACAAACTCTACACTTGACGAATCCACGGGATAAAATGCTTTAGCAGTACCAAACTTATCCTTGTCTATAAAGATAAATGCGTTATTTTTTACGTACAATGCCGTTATTATTTTATAGAAAAACGAATAAGCGTCCATATATTGATTGGGTTGGTACTTCAGTAACTTTTCAACGTCTGTTGGTTTACTGGTTGTAGTTTTTTTATCAAACATATGCTTCGGAGTTAGCTTTGCACCATTCCTAGCAATCGAATCTATTACCGAACGAACAACGTCCGAATCATAAGAATCCCCTGAGAATGTATTAAATGTTGCATTAAATCCATTCAACATTTGTAATTGGGTAGCATTAATATGATCTATATTCTTCTTTCCGAAAATTCGTTGATACATTGATCTTTTCTCTCTCAAAATTATTCACCTCCCCCTTAAAACTGAATGTAGTTTTATAAACTTTTAATGGTTTCTTTCAGTATGGATGGAAGTACAATAACTTTTTTACCTGTTTTTAAAGATAAACTTTGTTCTAATGCATCAATTTCTTGAGGTCTGATATTTCCGTTTAAAAAGAAAAATAGAATTTCTGAGTCTTTGCTAAGAGATTGAATTTCTCTAACTTCCACATTTACATTTTCTTTTTGTATAAATAATTTCATGTGATTCCCTCCTAAATTAAGTTTTGATAGTCATTCATATTGTCCTGCATCACGATATAAGCGTTCAATAAAGCAGCGGTTCCATCGATACGTTTCCGTTGTTGTTTTCCTTTTGCTGGTTGAATGTTATCGTTTTTATCCACATCAACAGATGTATTGGATAGACACCACTTGTCGATTGAATTATTGTTGTATTTGATTTTATTTACTTCTAAATCTGCACCAAGCGAACGCATAGGAGATGATAAAGTTTTCTTATTTTGGATAACTGGTATCATCGAATCCTTGCCATAGATACCTTTCATTTCTTCAACCCAATAAGTTGCAGACCAACTATCATATCCAACCCAAGGAATGTAAATATCAAAGTCTTTTTGTACTTCTACAAACCATTCTGTTACATATTTGTGGTGTACTTTATTTCCAGGGGTTGTTCGTAATAATCCTAAGTCATTCCATTTGTCATAAGGGATTTTATCTTCTATTGTCCTTCGTTCTAACAAATCTTCTGGTAACCAATACATTTGTAGAACATAAATGTTTTCATCATTTGGAACCATAAAAAGAACCTTAGCGGCTGTAAGGTCTGTAGTAGAAGACAGGTCTGCTCCACCCACTCCATATCTAGGTTTTAGTTTCGCTAGATCAAACATTGCTTCATTGTTAATTTGCTCAAATGACAACCATGATTCAGAACTCGTTTCCCTAACATTAAATTCTTTGGTTAATAAATTCTTAAGTAACATTGAATTAGCTTTTGCTTTGTTTACTTTCGTTTCAAGTTGATCAAGTTTTTTTATCGTACCCAATCCTGGAGATGCCTTTTGCCACATCTTAGAATCTGTCCACTCTTTTCTTGAATCTAATTCATAGATTATTGGTAAGAATCTATCATCTTTATAACCATTAGGATCATCGAAACCATTTAATAACATCTCTGCTTCTTCATATTTTTGATCATATACAGATTCCCTAACTGTTCCAGCAGTAGAAATCTGAAATATCATTGGTTGTTCTCGTGACGATGTTCCATCTACGATAACGTCCATTAGGTTTTGATCTTTCCATGCTCCAACCTCGTCTAAAATTGCACCAGCAACATTGAGTCCATCAAGTGTATCGCTGTCACTTCCAAGTGGTCTGAATGAGCTATCATTCCATTCAGAAACAAGTTCAGCAACCAATGGTTTTATTCGTTTCAACAATACAGGTGATTTTTTGACCATACGTTTAGCTTCCGACCAAACAATTTTAGCCGCATCTTTTTTAGTAGAAACAGCATAAATCTCTGCACCAGGTTCTCCATCACCAACTTGTAAATACAATCCTATTCCACTAGCTATCGTTGATTTCCCATTCTTCCTTGATACAACTAAGAATATATTTTGGTATTTTCTTATTTGATCAATCTTATGTATAAATCCAAAACTTGCAGCAAGAAAAGCTTTCTGCCACAACTCTAAATCAATTGGTTGACCGCCCCACTTACCCTTTGAGTGTTTACAGTAGTTTTCGATAAATTCAATAACATGATTTGATTTTTTGACACTGAATTCATATTCAGAAGTCTTATCATAAACATCATCAACTAATTTTTTATAGACACGTTTAACTTTATCGCCTACAGTAACTTCACCTGATAGAATCTGATTGTAGTAGTCTATGATTGGATTGTAGGCTAAAGGATATTGTACTCTCATCTGTTATTCACGAACTCATTGAAGCCGTCATCAACTGTTTTAGGTGAGGACTTTGGAAGAAAACTATTCAATTCTTTCATAGCGGCAGTGTATCTTTGTATCATTGTGTTGTAGGTTTTAACTGCCGGACTCTCACGCATAATTGTATAGTCGCCTTGAGTCATTTCATCAACAGCACCATTAGAATTAATATCATCTTTGAGTATACCCAGCGTCACCCTCATGAAAGCAGCTTCATGAATAAGAGATTCCATCCCATCTTTTTTATCTTTTTCTAATTCTTTAAAATTTCGTTTGAGTCTACTTACTTCTTTCTTTATTTGTTTTTCTGTTTCTGTTAATTCTTTCAATTCATTCACCTGCTTTCATATTTATTTTAGGGGTGGGGTTATACAAAAAATTCAAATTTATTACGCAAAAGTTCCCATCGGTATTCTAATTGTGTTTGATTCTGACACAACTCGGGGGGGATCAACACGCACACTCATAACATTTCTTTTCTCTCCACAAAAATAGAAAGATGATTGGTATCACCTTCCTTAAAATCATTTCTATCTATAAAATATTATTTTGCATTCCTATTCTCATATCCTTTTGAAATTCTTTTACCAAATTCTCTTTGTCTACTTCCATCATTCCTACTGGAGTATGTACGCTCATTGTCTCTCTCATAATAGGAATAGCATTAGGTACAATTGATTCACATTCAACAGGCATAACCATTACCGATTGCATACCCTTCTTTCTACATCGAACACAGAATGTATCTAGGCTACCATCTTCCATGTCTATCCACTTGTGATTGCATTGTTTATCCATCACTCCACCAACCTCTCAATTAAATTACCCTCACTATCAAACATCACATCATCCCTTATTAATTCCTCACCACTCCCATGGTGTTCACGGTTGTGACAGTCTTGGCACAACAGCTCTAGGTTCTCATGGTTCAATGTGATACTTGGATCATTAATGTTAGCAGGACTAATATAAACCACATGATGAACTATCTTCCCTGAGTTAGAACACCGTTCACATAATCCATAATGAGACAGAAAATAAGCCTGACGACATTTGCGCCAAGCGTTAGAATTATAAAATTTGATTGCATATTCCTTAGCCATTTAGTTTCCTGTCCACAACAAGAAACTCATGCTCAATATACTCGCTATAGTAATAGCAGTACACTGAATCCTACCTTCACTCGTTCGTGATCCAATCGCTCCCATTGAGAACAATAATATAATTACCATCAACAGTATTTTAAAAGTTATTAGCAATCTCATTCCTCCTTTATTAGACAAAATAAAAACCCATCCTAGTTGGATGGGTTAAGTAGTCGCTTCACCTAATTTAATTTTCTTTTTATTACCTTTGTTGTCTACAGTTACTAATGTTGAATTATTGTCTATTATGATATTGGCTTCATAATAACTTACAAGTATTTCTAATGATACAGGTTTACTTACACCTACATCCAGTTCAACAATATCAGCAGTAAGTATAATTGGCTGATCTAGCTTATCACTCTCAATTTGAAAAGTATTAATTGAAAGCTTACGTTTACCGCTATTACTGAGAAGAAGTTTAAGGGTTAATTTAATCTTCACAAAGGCATTTTCGCGCTTAGAAAACTCTGTTTCAATATAACCTCCACCACCGTCGGACTCGTAAGCTCTTATATAATACTCTTTTTTATTAATGTTTAACTTACCTTTATCAATAAAGTAGTGAAGAATTACAAATAGTAAAATCGGGATGATTGCACCAGTAAATAACCCTTGAATATGATCAGTTGTAACTTCCAATAAATAACCTCCTAACATGTCCTATTAAAAGGTTAACATATTAGGAGTCCAAAGACTGAAAAATATTTTATAAAATTGTGAGAGTCCCTAAACCACCGAACACCTAGTCCATTCTCACGCTTAAATTGGACTAACTGAGTCGATATCCAAACTATGTATCTATACGCTATAAACTCTTCACTATGCGCTCAGCAATTGGCCAACATCTGTTACAATATCACCAAACTCTTCAGCAATAAACTCACGAGCTTTCGGGTCTTTACGTAACTCTTCTTCTGTTGGCAACCAGTTAAACTTTTGACCGCAAACATAGTTAATCTTGTTAAGCGTTTCTAAGTCTTTAAACCAAACATGAACAGTACCTTTCTTGAATATTTTAAAACGCAATATATCGGTCGCAAACTCACCTTTTCCTATCATTTCAAAGTCGTAATCTACATCTCGAAACGGTTCAAATGCCTTTAACAAGTCGAATATAAATCCTTTTATCCGGTAGTCAACGCCCCCAAAACTGTCATTTCGTGTACCCATATCCCAATCTTCAAATGTTGTAAAGAACGGGTATATGACTTTCTTGCCTATCTTATACGCATCATTCGTATTCCACCCGTTGTAGTAATGAATATTCGTTGAAAAATCACGGCGACTATAAGAGGTTATCTTTTCGAACATACTCACCACGCTACTAATCAACATATCAGAAGAATTGGCCATAATAGCATGTAGTAGCATGTAAATGTTAGTCGAATTAATTTCCAATTCCGAAGCTGAATCAAGTTGTCTGTTTAATTTCTCCCTTGCCTCAGTCGTTAACATCTCCATGAATTTATCTGTTTGAAGTATTAATCCCCAATACGTTATACGTAGTCGTTGTAAATCTTCTTCATAATCTTTTGATGGATATTCACTTGAAACGAACAACTTACCATTATTCACGTTAGAAACATAATTCAAAAAATCCGTCTTTCGCTTGTTTATTTCGTATGATTTACGGACTAACTTAATAGCCTCCTCGTATTCACTTATTAGCCGTGTAATATCGTCTACACGCTCTCGCACCTCTTGTTTTTTAACAAACGTGCTTAAAGCATTAGTTATTTCATTAGCTTGTTCGTGTTTTTTATTTGTTCCCTTTACTGAATCAACTGTACGCCTGTACAAGTCCTCACTAAAATCATCTCGACAAACTTTTAAGTAAATAAGCGCTACTTCAACATTAGTCTTTCGTTCGGCATCACTAAAGGCATTGTCAACAAACTTTATTCTTGCGTTATGTATATCTAGTAGTCTCACCAACTCTTTACGAGTCGTACTAAACGGATTCCTAATAGTCTCTGCGTTAATTATTGCGTATATTTCACAGTCTTTCGTGATCTGCTTACTAGACAGCTTTAGTGCGTGTAATAAATGCTTATCACCAGCGCTAAACGGAGGATTCATGACAACAGAATCGTATTCTCGAAATGTTTCAAAGGTTAAAAAATCCGACCAAACAACTGCGTGTCCTGCAGCCGTTAAAAAACCTGCTAGTTCGGGATCATTTTCGATTGTATCTATTTTTATCAATCTACCGTTATCACGAATGTAATTAACGATATTCCCTTTACCTGCTGATGGTTCAAGCACACGACCTCTCAATGTAAACCGATTAATTCCTTTCATATTAGGTAAATTACCTTTTATACTTAAAGCTAATAATTCCTTTATTAATTCATTGGGTGTCGGATAAAAGTCCACATTAAACAAATACAATCACTTCCTTATTTAGACAAAAATAAAAACACCCAATTTAATGGATGCTGTTTATTTCATTCGTCTATTTCTAATCTTCTCACCTGGTCTAGTCATAGTTGAGTTAACTGGACTATCACAAACATAGCAAGATAATCCATCAGTAAATTTAAATTGACGTTTTGTGAATACCTCTCTATAACCACATACCATGCATTCAAGTGTTGTTATCTTATCTTCGCTTGACTCATTGTCTGCCATTATTCACACGCTCCCTTATACTTTCATAAGAAAAGACACCCACCTAGTGAGTGCCTTGTATCGTACTTATTTTATAAAAACAAATTTATCAGCATGCTTTAACATCCACTTTTCAAATAGTGAATTTAGATTTTCTTTTTCTTTGACATCATCATAAATAGAGTACGGCTTTCTAATTTTATCCTCATTAAGTTTATAGAGATCAGAATTAATAAATTCTTTATACATCAACTCTGCTATTTCGTGACCTTTCTCATCTTGTTTTTCATGCCACTCTAAGTCTGGATCTCCCTTAACTTCAAATATTTGATTCACTTCCATACTAACCATGCCATTTCCCAATACAAATACATCAAACTTTTTGACTTCAGTATTAAATTCATAGCTTAGAGCAAAGTTATATTGTTCAGTGTTTACATTAAAGTGAAATGAGCTTTTTCTATTCATTCTTTCCATATCAAATCATTCCCTTTTTTCTATACCCCCGAAGGATGTTTTAACTTAAGTGTTTAATATGTTTTGGATTTCTTCTAAAGTAAGGTTGTCAACGTCTAAAGAGGATTTCCACACACTTAGCTTCCTCATATAATTATCTATCATGGGTCTATGGCTATTTAAATCCCTAAATTCCGTGTTGTTTCTTATTTCATCATATCTTCCTAAATCGTTAATAAAATAGCTTGCATAGCCTAAATAACTACTTTCATTATTGCCATCGAATCCATGAAATTTAATTCTACTCTCATTTAAATCGCCTTTATCGTCTAAGGCGTTGTAAGAAAAAATGATTCTTCTATACATTTCCAACACGTCAACTACAAAGTCTGACTTATCTTTAGGAAAGTCATCATACAACCATTCCACTAAATCTGAATAGTGTGCTTCATACCCTTCCTGTAAAGCCTTTATAAAAGAAGAATAGTTTTCATTTGGATCTAGCTTTTCTAATATCTGATATTGATTTATCAAATTTAGACGCTCAAGTTTAGTTAGTTTCATATTATCACCCCCAATATACCAACTTTCTACATATTGGAAGGTTATTCCTTCTTTTCTTACAAATTATTCTATTGTGCTTCAATCATTATTTAAACAACAAATACATTTATTTGTTAATGGCTTTACTGATTCTGGTGAATCAGACTTAAATTCAGGTATAAAATAAGATTGAG
Source organism: Salipaludibacillus sp. CF4.18 (assembly GCF_051262595.1). Taxonomy (NCBI): domain Bacteria; kingdom Bacillati; phylum Bacillota; class Bacilli; order Caryophanales; family Bacillaceae; genus Salipaludibacillus; species Salipaludibacillus sp. CF4.18. Next base: position 8,767 of record NZ_JBIMEV010000012.1, on the reverse strand, counting down.
TAAATGTTTTTCTTTCTCTCCTTTTGGCCATGAGATAATCCGTTAAATTTATTAAGTTTAAAAGCAATGAGATTGATAATATAGTCAATGTAAAAAATAAAATTTCTTCCATATTCGTTTATACTCCCTCCTTGTTTTGTTTTAAATTTACGCATAAAAAATAGCCACTCGAATGAGTGACTGAACTATCTATTTACTGAAATTAAATTATTGGACAATCTGATCCCTGCATTTATTAATGGTTTATGCCTATAATATTCTCTCTCAAGTTTCACTATATCTCCAACTGTACTCGATGGATTACTTAACATAGTATTCCATCTTTCAGATAAATCTTCAAAATACTTATTTGTGATATTGCCTTTATTCAGATTAAATATATCTTCTTTTGTAAATTTATAAGTACTCTTCAACCTCTTCAAAAGTGACAAATGACTTATTTCTTTATAATGGTTACAAAACAATATAATAGTAAGCTTTATCATGGTTTTATACATCATTCACCCTCCCTTATTTATCAAAAAGAAAAAGCCACTCAAATGAGCGGCTTTCTAGATTTCATTCTATTTTTGGATAAATACTTGTAAAACTTCTTCTGGTTCTTCGTCAACAGGGAAAACTACCTCATACATGGTCGATGAAATTTTACCATGCAAAAAATAGTCATCAGCAATGTATAAATTTATTTCATCAATTTGTTTTAGAAATGATAAAAATGATTCAACATCTTCTTTCTCAATTCTATGAAAAACATCTCCACCATCTGCATTTCTAAATTCAATTTTCATATTTTCCACCTCCCATCTGCCTACTCATTTTAACAGATAAAGAGGTTTTTTCCTTAATTTATGTTAATTTTTTCTATTAATCTACAAAATTATGGTATAATTTACTTGTTGTCCTATCGTCTTAATTGACGGAGGTGAAAGCTTATGATGCATAAGTCTGTTTTTGTCCGATCATACAAAAGATTCCGTCACGGTAGTCTTGAGTATGTTAGAAAACATTATCGATCTTATCCTAGATAGTTAATTTTACTGAGTCAGGGTTAAACTCTCCGGTTTTTCCTTGACGGTAGGACGGCAAGCAATGTATTTATTTATACGACTTAATAGATTTTTACTTACTTAATTATCTTCCTTTTATTAAAATACCCAATAGTCGATATAGTAAGAAAAGTTGCTGTATAAACAACAAACATAACAACTGCTTGAACTCCACTAATACTTAGAAATAACCACATAATCAATAAAAATAACAGTCCACCTATGTAACCTATGATCTCACTATTTAATTTTTGCAACTATCTCACTCCTTCGGTCAACTTTATCTTGCTCATTTAAAGATAGCGTACGTATGTAAAAGTCTATATTAATTTCTTAAACGTCTTTTTATTTACTATATTCTCAATGCAGCTATATGTCTTTTCGTACGCCTCTGACATCATATTACAAAATGTACTCTTCCGCTTTCCATCCTCTTCCCATGTTTTCCACTGTTCTAGAATTAAAAGAACATCTGATTCTTTTAATCTTGTTCTTCCAGTAGTAATTGACGCTATTACACCTTCATTATATTGTTCTTTTCTTGTTTTTAACTTTAAATTATGTATTCCATTATTCGATTTGTTTCCATCTAAATGATCGATTTCCAATCCTTGATTTATCCACCAACTTGGATTAACCCCTAAATGAGCACTCATGATCAATGCATGCAATGATTGAGCTTTTGCCTTTCCTTGACTATCTGTCAGAGTTGTTATTACATATTTAAAACGTTTGCTTGCTTTAGGATTTAACCATCTACCTTGTTTACACCTGGACGAATAAACCTTGCCATTTATTACATCTGCCTTATAATCTTTAAACCCTGGAATTGGCACTAATACCGATTCCTTTTCCATTACATTTTCCATTTCATAAACTCCCCCTTATTTTTATGGCAAAGCAAAAAACCCCCTTCAACCTTTAACAGGTGGTGGCTCCTTATTTGCTCATCTCAACTAAACTGGAGGTAGTCATGTGTACTCTTAAAGTGCCCACATCGGCACTGTCCGTATATCCTTTAATAAGCTCACAAACAACGCAACGCTATCACCTGTTATATTGCCGCTTGAATGCTTATTAAAAAATATATTTGACTAATTTAATTTTTCTTGATATAGTATAATTACGGAACCGTATAAATTAATTTTAGAAAGAAAACGATTTCTCTTGCTTTGTTTGATCTATTAGCTTTCCTTGTATCGTTCTCTTTCCACTAGAGAGGTTTATCTCCATAAATAAAAAGCGCTTAGTTTTCACCTGTTTACAGGCAAGTCTAAGCGCTTATAAATATGTAACTATTAACTCATCGTGACAAGTTTTTCTTCTTGTCTCTTTTTTTGTTGTCTAATTTTATTATTTCGTTTATTTCTTTTACCTTGGCACTCTTTACATCTAATTTGTCGTTGTTTTGTCTTATCAATCTCTTTACTACACTCTATACAATCAACTAATCCCAGCACATTCCGCTTTAAATTAGATACAATAATATGACCAAACACATCCCACAAAGTATCTTTATTAACACTGCCCTTACTATATAAGTATTTGACCAATACATCTGTTACATAAACAGGATCTTTCCCCACCTCTTCTAGTACTTCACCTATTTTTTTGATAATGTAAAACTTAATTTTCTTTGTAGTGTTTTTGTTTTCTTTGACCTGTTTTTTCATGTTGAAGTGTTTCGTTGCATTTAATTTATTATATGTTGCGATAATTTCTTTTGCTAAATCCGTCTCAATGTCAATGCTCTGATTATACAACAATTGTTTAAAATCAACTTCCCCAACCACTTTTTTAAAGTAAATCCTCTTGTTCTGATCATCGATAATTTTACTAATTCTATTTACTACACTGTCATTTCTTCCCTCAACTTGTGTTTCCTTTTTATCTTTTGCATCCAAGAAAAAATAAGGTAGTTTTGCACCAGTGTACTCTTTTATAATCTTATCAACATAAGGAGGTCTTTTCGGCATCCACAACGTTTTAGCATAGTCAATTGTGGCATTGTTCTCAAATGTTAGCCACTTAGCAACTTTCATTGCTTCTTCTTCCACAACATCTGCATTGAAACATTTTGTGATTTTATTACTTGATTCTCCAATGTTCATCTTATAGGCTGATTTTAAGCTATTGTATAAATTATTGTTTGTGATCTCTTTAGCCTCTGCTGAGGATAGTTCGTAGTCCAAAGGTAAAACGTCTTTCATTTCCCTCTCAGCAATATTTACCAATGTTTCATCATTACAGATAATTGCTTCATCTCCATCAACATCAAACTGTAGTATTTTCGATATTAGATCATGTGTACTTGTATAGATGCAATTTGAAATAAACCATTCTTTTGTATCTTCATTTACTATATTTTCTCTTACAGCGTGCTCTTTATAGCAGTGGGGGTTTCTCAACACATCCAATTTTTCACCGTTTTTATACAGTCCAGAGTAGACCTCACCGTTAGCTAACAATCCTATAGGGTTCTTATACCCAATGAATAACCACTCGCAAAATGCGTATAAATCAGGTGCTATAAATGCTCTCTTGCTCCCTTCCAGTATTAGCTTCCCTGACTTAGCACGTTTGACCAATGATGTTTTCGTATCCTTAATAACCTTTTTACTATGATTATCATTCAATAAATTAGGGTAAATGCTCAAGGCTTGTTGTAAACTATTCTTATTTTCATTGTCATCGGTAGCGCCTACAACAGAGAGCATTGTATCAGCGTTATTTGCTATGCTATTAATGTTATTGACTGTATGAGAGGTTATCTTATTCAATTCCTCATCTGTGGCACTAGTGAGCGTTTGAAGCACCTGGTACGAAAGTGTTTTATCTTCAAACTTACTTTCATCCATTTCGACAGACACTATAGACGATTCACACTCATAGTCTCGAAAAGCAACTTTGTACTCCATCCAACTATCGAAAAACTTAGCAGCTTTAAATTGACTTTTCGTAAAAATAATCTGTATGTCATCTTTAATAACATCATATGTTTCTCCCCAAATGTCAGTAATAAATGGACTGGAATTCTTGTGTCTACTAATAAATTTATCATACTCAAACGGAATCAATAACCCTTTAAAGAATGGCATTCTGAATTGAAGACTCTTATCACTTATACCAGGTAAGCACATCCCAGCTCCATCTGTATGAGGAATAGTTACATCTTTCTTAACAGGTTTAACCTCATATGTATCTGAGTCAATATGATCAACCCAGCTATTTACATTCGTTTCAAAATCATCAACTACAACACACCGGTCAATATCAAACCCTTCCCATGGTATAGATGCTGTCATGGTTAAAGCTGTATATGCGTTAAATTTATTAGGATTAAGAGAATCTTTGTCATTGATCTTCTTTCTTGTTAAACCTGCAAACATTTTATTTTCAATATCAGTGAATTTATCTTCTTCGATAAAGATACATTTTTTATTTCGTATTGCTCCAGCAGAAGATGTGAAATACTTGTAAGTCTTATTGTTGTAAGTAAACCCTTCATCCATCATTTGCTTAAATATCTTATAGCGATATGTTTTAATCATGAAAATATCATCTGTGGTATTGCTTTTATCAATATCAAGAGATCTCGATAGCACAGAATCAAATTGAGATACTTTATTAGAATCTTTAATGCTATCTACTGTCAATTTTCTAGGGCCATTATAATTATCAGCTTCATTATCCAACATGGCCTCAAGCTGTTTTGTTCTGTCAGATGCTTTTTTGAATAGTTTTGACTTTAGATTATTGATTTCTTTTACTTTCTTTCGATCATTTACTATGAGGTTAATTAACTCACTCTCAATTTCCTGATCAATGTATCTTAAAACAAATCCAGCCAACCCATCATCAAATTTATATGCTAATTGTCCGAATGATAAACTTTTATAATATTCATCTATATCCTTTTGCTTAATCACTTTTTTATTATGTAATTTACTAATTGCATTTTTACAGTATTCCTTACCTCTGCTGATACTCTGCTTTTCATTATTCATGCCACTCTCTGTTTCATTGTAAAAACTATGTGTTGTTAATGAATATATGTATACTTGCTTACTCAGATTGCTAGTCAAATAACCACTCCTCATTTTGTTTAAATGTTTAACTCATCCTTACAACTAAAACTAATCTTATGTAGAAAAAACGAAGTGGGTTTTTCGTTTTTCTAAAATACTGTATCTTTACTTGTATTTTTAACTGTATCTTTAAACTGTATATTTATATTAAGTAATTACTATATACTGTACTCCCATTGCCGACAATAACTGTACTTTGCCTCTGCAATTTGAAATCTACCTCTGCAAATTCTGTACCCACCTCTGCAATTTGAAATCTACCTCTGCAAATTCTGTACTTAGGTTAAAAGCTTGTTTTATCAACGTTTTCAATGTAGTGATCTATGTACGTAATAATGGTTATTCCATCGGTCAAACACAATCTCGGAATTCTCGTCATACTCATATTCCGTGTTCAATTTGTGCTTAACAATTTTTATAAGTTTAGCCTTTCTCAATTGTTCATTAGCATCTGTTACCGATGTCTTGGATATTTTAAATTTGCTAGAAATCGTATTTACACCGACAAAACAAAAACTCCTGTCTCTCTCTTTATCACTCATGTTTATGTAACTTTTAAATAAAAATAATTGTCTAAAAGCATATGTATCGATCTTTTCATTCTTATAATAATTAAATACATCTGAATCCAACATGGTAAAATGACCTTTATCGTAGGCATCAGAGTTAAATTCAATTGTTAGACTTCCTTTGGTCGGCAACTTATCGACCTTGTTTTTAATTAAGTTAATCTTATGTAGTTTATTTAACCTGCTCTTAAATGTCCTGGTATCAGACACATTTATGAAATTCATTAGTTTTTTATGATCTATAACTATCTCTTCCTCTTTGTAGTTTCTGAAATACAGAAAGCACAATCTGGCATACAACAAGAATTCATTATTTGATAAAAAAATTTCTTCGTTTCGAACTATGTATGTAGGTATTCGAACATGTAATTTCTTTTTATTTTCATCACTCAACTATGTTCCCCCTCATTTGTTTAATTGCTTAAATGTTTACAGTGTTTAATTATTAAATTGCTCAACTATTGAATTGACCTCTGATGTTCTAAAGTAGAGCCAAAATCTGCGATTCTGATTTGAAATGGCACTGGTTATGTATTCAACATTCTTATGTTTTAATAGTCGATGTAGCTGCACATCGTACACAAAGACTAGATCACTTTTATTCATCTTCTCACCTCCCTTCATACTGCTATTATTTATGAATATCCTTGATTACAAGTAGGCTCTGAGCAACTGCAATACCTACATAGGGTAAATACACCTACAAGACTATTAATCTTTCAGGAAGCTATTAACATAGTGATCTAATGATGATAAATCACAATGTATAAAATCACCCTCAACTTTGGTTTGCTGGTTGAAACCCTCTTTAGACATTTCTTCATAATCTTTTATGAATTCCTTTTGAAACTCAGACATTTATTCCACCTCCATTTCTGAATAAAAGTGTCTTTTTATTTGATGCATATAGAAACTAACACAAAAAACAGTATAAACGTTGGTATATAAGTACTCTAACACTATTTAAACTTTATAGTTTTTAATTACTTATTCATAAATATGATATTAATATACGTTATAACTGTCCCTATAAATGCTCCAGGGTTATAGGACACTTTTAAAAATTATTGAATAAAAATAAGTATTCTTTTTAAATGTGACAAATTTGTGAACGTTTTATTTAAAATACATTTGTAATTAGATAACACACAACTGTAAAATAGCTGAATGCTAGGCTTGTTTGTACAAATTCCTTTTTAATTCCCTTTTGCGATAATACTGATATGACTACTTCTCTCATCGGAAACTCTCCTCTTGTTGCTCCAGTGAATTAAGAAAACCCTCGATAACTGAAGAAGTTGAAGATATTCTCTCACCACGATAGTGAACATCTATATCTAAAATCGATAATGTTGTTCGTATTCCTGCAAACTCAGCATCGTATATTTTGAATAAGTAGTAATTTGCATTACCTAAGCTATTAAATCCAATCGCTTCTAGCTTTGTTAAAACTGCATGTTTACAAACTGTATACAATTCATGAATAAGCATATCAATTTCCAAATCATTAATATTTTCAGTTTTTCCTATTAGCGTAAAGTTTGATTTAAAAAGTATTGTACCGCCCCCTTTTCATCCTGCAGTAGAACCCTGCAAACAACGGCCACCCTGCAACGCTATCTGATGTTTCTAACGCTTGAGTGATTGTAATGGTTTCGTATACCTTATCGTTCCTTATCTGGATGTAGTCACTGTCTGAGAGTGGAATTAGGATGTCATCAATCAAGATACTTACTCTCTCAATGTCACGTTCGACAATGAGTGTACCGGTTTTGTAGCCGTCCACACGGTCAATGGTTTCCTTAATTGAATTGCTAAGTTGTTCAAACATTTGAAATCCCCCTTAGTTATTTAACCAGTCGTAACTATTGATGTTATACGTTGTACCACTATCTTCCTCATCGTCTACACCCTGTTGAGCAACTATGTTATTCATGTAGTAGTTGTAGCTAGACGAAGCTAATAGACTGTTTATATCCCCTATCTTGCCTTTAGTCTTGCTAAGTACGTTATTAAGCATGATTGCAAAGTCATTGTCTGCTAATTGATTGGATTTTGAGTTAAAAAATAAATCGATTTCCAAAGTTGAAACTGAATCATCTATCAATCTATGAAGATTTTGTTTTAGTATTTGTTTAATCTTGGTCGGTAGTTGTAATCCATTTAATTCCTCTATTTGAGATAGATTGATAGATTCTTTTGTAATCTCTGAATTGTAATCTCTGTGTATAGTCTTTGTTATTGCTTGGTCGCCATGACGTTGTGAATCGTCAGGTTGTCGCACCGAATCGTCATTATGTCCCTTCGTTGGTCTATCCTGACCTCTGCTTGTGTTCTCCGAATCGTCAGATTGACCATTGGAAGTATCATCATTGATTAGTGAATAGCCTTCAAGAGAATAGCCAAGCTTATGTAGATCTTGTTGTATCTTCATCAAATCAACTCGATATTGGTAAGTTTTATCCCATTTGTAGTTAGGATTCTTTCTTCTGAGTAGCCAACCCGATTCAACTAAGCTGCTAAAAATTCTATCGATTGTTTTACGACTTACAACATTCATTGTTTCTTCAACCATCTGATCCGAAGTTTTATATATCCACCCTGATTTTAAACTTAGAGCAAAATCCTCTAATTCTTCAGGTGATTGATCAGTGTATTCTTTTTTTCGTTTAACCTCCTCATCAGCAAATTGTTTTGCATCTTTCACACGTTCGCTCCAGTAAACCATCTGATTGAGAACGATGGCATGATTCACTTTACCAGTAAGGCCGACTAACTCCTCTTTAACTACTACACGCTTTAGTTTCTCCATAGCTGCCTACCCCTTTGCTCTCCGTTAACTTAACTTGTTTATGTTACTTACTATATCAATTGTTGCGTCACAACCTTTATTACTCGCCATTTCCTGATTCTTCGTTAAATTTGGTGGGTCTGATAAAATAAGTTGTAATATGAGACCTTATTTATATCAATGCTTCTCCATCCCCCTTTAAATAAAACGTTAATCAAAGTCTTACATTTATAATTATTCATGATAAGACTATCGTCAAAAATAGATGTAAAA